>JBGPZS010000336.1:0-4899 GCA_041493865.1 Terriglobia bacterium | reverse complement strand
CATACCTGCCAGCGCCCGCTCTTATTGATCGCCGGACTCATCTTTTTAGTTGTCGCTTGCTGGGCATTCCAGCCTACAGTCTCGGCACAGGTGAATGCACCCGACTTCACCGTCGTAGTATTCCCTGATCCGCAAAATGAAACGCAGTTCTTCCCCCAGGTGCTCAACAGCCAGACGCAATGGATCGTCAACAACCGGCAGGCGCTGAACATTCAGATGGTCTTGACGGTAGGCGATAACGTGAATGACGGCGCCTCGCCCGCCCAGATGCAGAACTTTGACGCCGCTTTCCGCCTCCTGGATAACGCCGGCATACCGTATCTGCCGGCGGTCGGCAATCACGATTACAACGGCTTCAACCCTAAAGCCAGCCGAAATCTTTCCGGATTCAATCAGACGTTCGGTCCCGGGCGCTACGCCGGCAAGGCTTTCTTTCGCGGCAATTTTCCCGCGGGAAGCAACGCAAACTCCTATGCCGTGGTCACCATCAACGGCCAGCAGGTCCTGTTCCTGGCCCTGGAGTTCCGCCCAACCAGTGCCGCACTGGATTGGGCTGAGTCAATTCTCTCTGCAAATTCAGACAAAGAGGCAATTGTGGTGACCCATGCCTTCGTCCAGAAGGCCGGCAATCGCGAAGACCAATGCGACGACCAGGACATGCCTGCCGGCAACGCCACCGGGCAGCAGGCGTGGGCCCGCCTGCGCAAGCATGCCAATGTCATCATGGTTTTGAGCGGCCACTTCACCAGCGGCCCCGCCGCGCGCCGGTCTGATCTGGGAGACAACAAAAATCTGGTGAACCAGCTCTTCGCGGACTACCAGGATTTTGCCAACGGCGGCAACGGCTGGCTGCGCGTCATGACGTTTCATCCAGCAAGCAATACCATTTCGGTAAAGACCTTTTCGCCGTTTCTCAACCAGAACATGACGGACGGAGCCAATCAGTTCACCATCATCCATCACAATCCCTTCCCCAACAGCGGGACAGGAAGCATCGGTGGCAAGGTCCGCAGGCAGTCAACCTGCGCAGCGATCGCCGGAATCAAGGTAAGCGCCGGGAGCGCCTCTACCACTTCGGCTACGGATGGGACATACCGTCTCTCGGTGCCGCCGGGGAGCTACTCCATCACCGCGTCGGGCGCCGGCTGGAACACCAGCAGCAAGAGCGAAACCGTGAGTGACAGCCTCACGACCCAAATGAATTTTTATCTCAGTGCGAGCAGCAGCCCGACTCCTACCCCGACGCCAACACCCACGCCTCCTCCTTCCGGATGTACAGCGAGCGCGGTTGGGGTAACGGTATGCTCTCCCGTCAACGGCGCGAGCGTGGCATCACCCGTGCATTTCACTGCAGCGGCTAAATCAACTCATCCGATCACCACGATACGAATTTATATCGACAACGTATCCAAGTTCAGCACCAGCTCCAGTTCCCTGAACACTTCTCTTGCGCTTGCGACCGGGGCGCACTTGGTGGTGCTGCAGGCGTGGGATTCCACCGGCGTGGTCTTCAAATCGTCCTTGACCATTCACGTACAGTAGACGATCTGCGTCCATCGGTGCGTTGCCGGCCGGGTGGCGGTTTCAAATCATGGACGTGGCCGGCCTTCGGCGCAACAGAAAAAAGCCCAGAACATCTTCTGGCAGAAGATCTCCTGGGCCTAGCTTCGTTCGGAGAGAAATTTATTTGCCGTGTTTGTCACGATGGATATCACGCCGGTCATGGCGGATGTCCTTCTTGTCCTTGCGGGCATCTTTGCGGTCTTCGTGCAGGTCTTTCTTGTCGTTGTGGATGTCGCGATTATCAGCGCGCAGGTCGCGCTTGTCGCTGCGAATGTCTCGCTTGTCCTTGTTGATGTCGTGCTGTTCCTTCCGGGCATCAGCTTTGTCGCCGTTTTTCAAGTCCTGGTTACGCTCGCGGCGATCTTGGGCCAGGTCTTTCTGGTCTTTGTTGAGATCACGGCGGTCCTGGTTGCGATCAACTCGGTCCTCGTGGAGATCGCGTTTGTCTTCACGAATGTCTTTGTTGTCCTGGTGCAGGTCCCGCTTGTCTTGCCGCAGGTCTTTCCTGTCTCCTTTGAGATCAGAGCTGCCCGTCGATGTACCGGTGCCCGTGCCACCGCTTGTTTGCGCCCTAAGGGTTACGCCAAATCCCATTACCGCCAGTGCCAGCAGATGAATTAAGTGTCGTCGAATCATTGAAAACTGCTCCTTTCATGCCCTCCAAGGTCATAGGTTGCTCTGGCGGTATTAAACCCGCAGCTCTGGATTAGTTGCGTCTGGATTTTTGGGTGAAATCATTACTTTGGACACAGCCTGAATGGAGAAGCGCCAGGCGCCGCAGAAGGCTTCCGCCAGAACGATGCCCGCATCTGGTGCGCGGAAGGAGAGCTTACCGTGCCGCTTCTGAAGGGCAGGGATCGAACTGCTGTGGGTACAGGGCGCGAGTATTGGAGCGCAGGTCTTTGGCCAGTTCGAGTTTCCACGGACTATGGGGGGAATGCGACTGAATGCGCAAAATATAAAACTGTGAGATGGAGCCATAGAGTTGCCAGATCATGTTTTGGACCGTCTGCAACCGGCTTTCAGTCAGCACGTACGAACCGAAGGAATCCACCGGGTCGAACACGGAATAGCCGCCGCTGGCCAGAGTGATTCCGAACAGGTTTTCATCGTTGGGATCCAACTTGCTGGTCACGGGGCCCGCCTTCAGCGCTCCCATCTGCAACCCGAAAATGCGAATCTGATGCTCGCCAAGCATTTTGGTCACCGCGCTGAACTTCACTTTGGACTGCCTCTCAAAACTTGGACCACGGTCGGTGACCACGCCCTGCATGGGGCCAGTGCCGGACATGGTTCGCCCAATGTACTGGGTCGGCTCGTTCGATTCTTCCAGGTGGTCGGCGAGAATGAGAATGGCGTCTCCCGGACGCGGCTCTCCAAACCAGGTAATTCCAGTAACCACCGTGTCCAGAATGTTCTCGCCCTTGACCGGCTCCCTGGGATCGGCAGCCAGTTCTTGAACTGCCTTGAGAAGAGTTTCCTTGCCGTCTTCAAAGCGGGCTTGCCGCAAGGGGCCGCGCGCCGTCAACAGAGCAAATGAGTCCTGGACGCGCGCTCTGGTGAGGAGGTACTTGATGACCGCCAACTCGGCTTTACGGGCATCCGGCGGTAGCCTGGAACTGGTGTCCAGCACCAGCAATATGCGCCGGGGAGCAGAGTCATACTTGATCGATTCGATCGCTAGGGTCTGTTTGCTTTGGCGGATGGTCAAATCCTGCGCTGTCAAACCTTCCAGCAGCGTGCCTTTGTTGTCGATCAGCCCCACGGGCAGATCAACCGGGCAGGCTTTGTCGTTCTGGGCCAGGACCCCGGGCACAATGAACAGCGCCACTGAAAAACAAAGCAGAAATCGTGAATTTCGCCAACCGTCCATTTACCCGCCTCTCTCAGCAAGGTCCCAGTTCGCGCGGATAGAGGACAAACATCTGCCGGGAATGCTTGCGAATCTCTTCGTTAACATCCAGGCTCCAGTCTTCCGGATGCGCCAGTTGCGGCGGCTCGATCTGCATCCGGTAATATCCAGAAATCATCTTCGAGACGGCCAGGGCCTTTTGCCGTATCTCCTGCACCAGGTGGTCATCGTTCATACTATAACTACGGCGCGAATCCGCATTCATGGCGGCAAGCACCAAGCCACCGCTGCCGGTGGTCAAAGGATAGAAATGCTCGTCACCAGTGTTGTAAACGAAATCACCCACCAGTGGCTTGGTATAAGCCAGCCCCTGCGAAGTAGTTGATGTCATGCTTCCACCGGCCACGCTGGACTTCGTCTGCACCGGTCCCAGTGCCAACCCGAACATGCGGATGTGGCCCGCTTCCAGGGACTTGGCGACTTGTTTTGCATTGGCCTTGTGGTTCCCTTCCATATCGGCGGCGATCACAATGATGGCGTCCCCCGGTTGCGGCGCACCAAACCATTCGATCCCGGTCATCACGGCATCAAGCACCCCTGGTTCTCTCCCGCCATTGGCGCCGCCATCCCAGCCGAGTTCCGTCGTAATGGCGGACCGATCGGGCGTGAACTTGACCTGCCGGCCGTTGCCGTAGGCGGTTATCAAAGCAAAAGTATCTTCCGGACGGGCGGATGCAAGAATGGTTCGAACCATCTCGCCTTCCGCCTTGCGGACATCAGCCGAAAGCTTCTTATTTGTGTCCACCACAATCAGGACGCGGCGGGGCCCGTCGTCGTAGGTAAGGGCTTTAACGGTTACCGTTCTTTTTTGCACTCGGCCGATGAAGTCTTCTGCCGCCAGCCCGCGGAAAACATCACCGCTCACGCTGATCACTCCGACGGGAACTTCCGCTGTCTTGCACGCGCCCTGCTGGGCAACGCCCAGGCTCGATAAACCAAGAACGGCACTTAACATAGTAAGAATGCGGGAAGCCACGGGAACCTCCAAAGAAGGTATTTGAGGGGAACGCACGAATTATAGCAAGGGTAGGCTTCATTCCTATCCCACAGAGTTTATGAGTGACGCGGTAACTATGGCATTTCGCATGGGGGCATGCTTCGGCGTTTTACCTTCGCGGGAAGTGTCGTTGGCTATCGAGATTCCAGAAATGTCGAGTTCCAAAATGGAACTACGTTCTCTATAAGCAATAAAAGGTATCTCTTTTTGTTTGCTGTAACTTCTTACAGTTGTGGTCACTGTCCGTAAGGTCAATGTCCATAAGATCACAGCACCTGCATAGCACATGGACGCCGTCTAAAACCGTAAATGAGTGAAGATTATTTCACCACGCTTTTCGGTTTGTTTCTTATCATTCTGAAAAACATTTATCAAAACGTCATTAAAACTGAGTCCCTGGAGGCTTTCTGCGAGAACACCCCGGACT
>JBGPZS010000072.1:0-11655 GCA_041493865.1 Terriglobia bacterium | reverse complement strand
CGGCCTTGCTTGGCCACCTGTTCCAGGATCGGGAGCAGGTCCTTCATGGTGCTGATTTTCTTTTCGTTGATCAGGATGAGCGCGTCATCAAGAATGGTTTCCATGCGCTCGGGGTCGGTGACGAAGTAAGGGGAGAGGTAACCGCGGTCAAACTGCATGCCTTCCACCACTTCCAGGCTGGTCTCCATGGTGCGGGACTCTTCCACCGTGATTACGCCGTCTTTGCCGACCTTTTTCATGGCTTCGGCAATGATGCGGCCGATGGTTTCATCGTTGTTGGCGGAGATGGTGCCTACCTGGGCAATCATATCGCCGCTTACCGGCTTGGAGAGGGAATCAAGGAAGCCCTTGCTGCGCTCGCCATCTTTGTTCATGGAGCCGCAAATGGTGGCTACAGCGCGCTCAATGCCGCGCTTCAGGGCCATCGGGTTGGCGCCGGCCGCAACCGTCTTTACGCCGTCGCGATAGATGGCCTGGGCCAGAACGGTGGCAGTGGTGGTGCCATCGCCGGCCACGTCGCTGGTCTTGCTGGCGACTTCACGCACCATCTGTGCGCCCATGTTTTCCAGACTGTCACCCAGTTCGATTTCCTTGGCCACGGTCACGCCGTCCTTGGTGATGACGGGGGAACCGAATTTCTTGTTGATGACGACGTTGCGGCCCTTGGGGCCCAGCGTCACCTTTACTGCATCTGCCAGTACATTGACCCCGCGCAGGATCGCCTGGCGGGACTCTTCACCGTGCACGATAATTTTTCCAGCCATATGCTTGATCTCCTATCAAAGTCTCTTTATCAAAGTCTCTGCCGCGATTTTGCGGCAATCTAATTTCAAAAGTTGCGAAGCCTGCGGCAATTGGCAATCAGCAAAATCGTTTGAGCGAATTGCTATGTACTATTTGCTTCAATTACCGTTTGCCTGCTCCGGCCTTTTCCAGTTTTTCAGCAACCTTGCCTGCGCCGGTCAGGATTCCGAGGATTTCGTCTTCCTTCATGATCAGCAGCTCTTCGCCGTCAATCTTGATTTCCGATCCGGAATACTTGCCGAACAGTACGCGGTCGCCTTCTTTTACGGCCAACGGAACGGTCTGGCCTTTTTCAAACTTGCCAGTTCCAGCGGCGATGATGATCCCTTCCTGGGGTTTCTCTTTTGCGGTGTCGGGGATGATGATGCCGCCACGAACGGTTTCCGCTTCCTGGACCCGGCGGACAACGACGCGGTCATGCAGAGGGGTCAACTTCTGTGCCATGCGAACTACTCCTTTCAAAATATGCTTCGAAAAAGTGGGATTTACTAAGGCTGTCTTGCAAGTGATAGCGGGTTGCTAGCACTCATTCCTATCGAGTGCTAATTATCGGAGAAATCCCGTAGTTTGTCAATGGGAAAAGTTGAGTGACTTACACTCATATTGCTGAAATTGGGCTTTTCTCGGATAAATTCAAGGGAAAAACCAGGAAAATCAGGTCAACAATGGGGCAAAACCACCAACATGCTGGTGGTTAAGCCCCAGAAGAGCAGATGATTTTCAAGCGCGCGCCGGATCTGCCTTGTCTATGTTCACGCCGAGATCGGCAAAGGCCTTTTGGGCTTTTTTCGGATCGAACTTGCCGTCCCGGGCCAGCCGCGAAAGGGCTGCCGTGGCAATCGATTCCGCATTGATCTCAAAGTGCCGGCGCAGATGTTCGCGATTATCACTGCGGCCAAAGCCGTCAGTTCCCAGCGTTACCAGCCGGTTACTCAGCCAAGGCGCCAATTGGTCCGGGACCGCCTTTATATAGTCGGAGGCGGCGATGATCGGCCCGTCGGCTTTCTCCAGTGCCGCCAGCACATAGGGTTGCTTCTGCTTTTCCGCCGGATGCAGACGGTTCCAGCGTTCGGTGGCCAGGGCTTCACGACGCAGCTCGTTGTAGCTGGTTACGCTCCATACATCGGCCTGAATGCCGTATTTTTCCGCCAGAATGGACTGAGCACGCAACGCTTCGTTAAGAATGGGGCCGCTGCCGAACAATTGCACGCTGGCTTTCTTGCCTTCCGCTGCGCTGAACCGGTAAATGCCCTTGATGATTCCTTCTGCGCTGCCGGCAGGCATCTCCGGCATTGCGTAGTCTTCGTTGTACAGCATGATGTAATAGAAACGGTCTTCGCCTTCCTGATACATGCGGCGAATTCCGTCCTGCACGATGACGGCGATTTCATAGACATAGGCCGGATCGTAAGTCGCGCAGGTGGGGACCGTGCTTGAAACCACGGTGCTGTGTCCATCCTGGTGCTGTAGCCCTTCGCCGGCGAGCGTGGTGCGTCCCGCGGTGCCACCCATGAGGAAGCCCTTGCCGCGCGCGTCGGCAAACGCCCAGATCAGGTCACCCACGCGCTGAAAGCCAAACATGGAGTAGTAGGTGAAGAAGGGAATCATCGGCACCCGATAATTGGAGTACGCCGTGCCCGCCGCGGTCATTGAGGCCATCGATCCCGCTTCGGTGATGCCTTCCTCCAGGATCTGCCCGTCCTTGGCCTCGCGATAGTAGAGCAGCATGTCGACGTCGTGCGGTTTATAGAGCTGGCCCTGGCTGGCGTAGATTCCCACCTGCCGGATGATCGACTCCATACCAAACGTGCGGGCCTCGTCCGGAATAATGGGGACAATCAGCTTGCCGACACCGGGGTCTTTCATCAGGTTGCGCAGCATGCTGACAAAGCCCATGGTGGTGGAAACAGCACGGCCCTTCGATCCCTCAAGCGACTCTTTGAAAGCCGTAAGCGCAGGCGCTTCGAACCCGCGCACGTGACCATCGCGCACCGGAATATAGCCACCGAGCGCTCTGCGGCGTCCCTGCAGATATTGAATTTCCGGGCTGTCCTCCGGAGGACGATACGGCGATCCTTCCTTGGCGGCTTTGTCTGGAATGGGGATCTCGAAGCGCGAGCGGAAAGCCGTGAGCGCTTCGTCGGTCATCTTTTTTTCCTGGTGCGTGGCGTTGCGCGCCTGTGCTGAACCCAGGCCATACCCCTTGATCGTCTTGGCCAGGATCACCGTGGGGCCGCTCTTGTGTTCAACAGCGCGCTTGTAGGCGTTGTAGACTTTTTGCGGATCAAGACCGCCCCGCTGCAGGTGGAAAATCTCGTCGTCAGTCCAGCCGGCGACCAGGGCCGCGGTCTCCGGATATTTTCCGAAAAACTCTTTGCGGACATAAGCGCCGTCTTTGGCTTTGAAAGCCTGGTATTCGCCGTCAACGCACTCTTCCATGCGCTTGAGCAGCATGCCGGAGTGGTCGCGCGCCAGCAGGTCGTCCCAGCCGGAGCCCCAGATGACCTTGATTACGTTCCACCCGGCGCCGCGGAAGGCCGCTTCCAGTTCGTTGATGATTTTTCCATTGCCGCGCACGGGGCCATCCAGGCGCTGCAGGTTGCAGTTCACCACAAAGATCAGGTTGTCCAGTTTTTCACGCGAGGCCAGCGTGAGCTGTGAGCCCATGGCTTCCGGCTCGTCGGTCTCGCCGTCGCCGATGAATGCCCACACTTTGCGCGACGTTGCTTTTATCAGCCCACGGTTTTCAAGATAGCGCATGAAGCGCGCCTGGTAGATTGCATTCAGCGGGCCCAGGCCCATGGAGACGGTGGGGAAGCGCCAGAACTCAGGCATCAGCCACGGGTGCGGATAGGATGACAGTCCTGGCTTGTCACGCAATTCGTGGCGATAGTTTTCCACCTGTTGCTGGCTGATGCGTCCTTCGAGAAATGCACGCGCATATATGCCGGGAGAAGCGTGGCCCTGGAAGTAGACGAAATCTCCGGGCTCGTCACCGTGGGTGGCGTGGAAAAAATGGTTGTAGCCAACTTCAAGCAGCGTTGCCAGTGACGAGTAAGTGGAAATGTGACCGCCAATGCCGGGGTCTTTCTTGTTCTGCCGATGCACCATGGCCATGGCGTTCCAGCGAATCAGGCTCTTGATGCGCCGCTCCATCGCACGATCTCCTGGATACGGCACTTCTTCGCCCACCGGAATGGTGTTCATGTAAGGGGTATTCAACTGCACCGGTACGTCCACGCCGGCCTGGCGTGCGCGCCGCGTAAGGGCGTCCAGCAGGCGGGTCCCCTGGCCAGGGCCTTCCTGGTCTATGATTTCGTCAAAGGCTTCAATCCACTCTAAGATTTCCTCGTGATCCGGTTCAAAGGCTGCGGCAGGTTTGGCATTCATCTTTATAGTATGACGCGAACCCCGCGCAATTTCCACTTGACAGAACGTGCGTGGTAACTGTTACGGCGCGGGGGGCATGCTGGCTTGCTGCCGCGATGTTCTTGCCCGGCCAGGTCGTTTCCAGCCATCACCTGAGTACACATTGTCGAAGTGACCGTCGAGGTTAGTTGGCTCATGGACGGAGGCGAGCGCGTCGTCCAGTTCCCGCGTGAATGCTGCCACCATCAAGCGCGACCATTCATCCGACCACAGATCTCTCCGCCGCAAATACTGTTCCATGAATGAGAGCGGGTCCGCAGAAAGCGGCGCCTGGGCCACGTTTCGCGCCAACGCGTAGTTGCCAGGATCTTCGGCCGGCCCATTCGCTCGGGAGGTCAGGCATTCGATCAACGCCGGCCCATGGTCTTCACGCGCGCGGCGGATCGCTTCCTGCGCGACGCGAAACACTGCGACGACGTCGCAGCCATCGACGGCGATTCTCGGGTAATAGGCGGAATCGTCTCCAGCAGCGGCGCCTTGAGCAAGGGATACGGTACGTGTGTCGAAGCTGCTTTCCACCAGGCATACCATCGGCAGCTTCTGCGTGGCCGCCAGGGCCATTGCATCTGGATCGAAAGCCGGAGTCCCGTGATCTTTGATACAAGGATCCTGGATACAGAACATCAACGTAACGGCGCCTTTGCCTTTCATTTCCTGCGCCAGGGCCAATCCCGTGGCCATGCTGAACTTTATTGACGCGCCAACTTCGCGTGCGGGTGACGTGGCTTTTCCGATGCCGTTATTGATTTGCGTTTCGCGCGTCCGCGCGAGAATCAAACCAAGCGGTGTGCCTTTGATCAGGCTGGCAATAAAACCACTGTGCTCCAAAGCTATGCAGTCCTGCGGCAGAAGATGGGCCCCGGCGCCAACGAGAGTGGCCTCAAGCCCGGAAATATCGCGATCTGGCTGGTGTTGAGAAATCTGGGCGCCGTAAATCCGCCCTGCCAGCATGCGGCATTTCACCATGGTGGTGTAAAGCCCTCTGAGCTTGTCCGCATTCAGAACGGCCTGGACTGTGTTGCCGGGCTTTTGTTTCTTCGCGGAAGCCTTGCGTGTGGCGGACTGTGAATTTGACCTTGATCTGCCGGCTTTGCGCGTAACGGCTGCGGTTACGGATTTGGTTTTCTTTTTACGGCCCATGAGAGATGAACTATTCTAGCGCATGCAACATTGTCAACGCGCTGCAGTTAACTTTCGCGACGTGAAAGCTGGCGCGCAAATTTGATTCCACTAATTCCTACCGCTTTTCAACAATTCAGTGAAAAAGAGTGTGGAAAACACTCGAGGCGACTGAGCAAAGTAGCTCACGTTGCGTGTTTTGACGCTTTGCACTGGTAAAGGTGCGACCACTGATTCGCAGAAAAAAACTTTTGTGGGCCCAGGGAGTTTGCGGTCGCAGAATTCTGCTGTATGACCTGTTGCATGATTGCGCCCGCGGCGGTACGATGAACGGCGGTACGAGCGCGATGCCACCCAAATTCAGCAGCAGGATTCCGTGGCGGGAAAAACTTGAGCGCCAGCAACACCCGAAAATCGTGGACATACCTCCGCGCATGCAATCCCGTCTGGGACAGGGCCGCATGGTCATTCCCCGGCCGCTTGACGTTGATGCGTTGATTCGCAGCGTGCCCAAAGGCAAGCTCGTTACCGTGCTTCAGCTGCGGGAAGAGCTGGCCCGGCGCAGCAAAGTGGATGTCGCTTGCCCGCTTTGTACCGGAATCTTTGTCAGGATTGCGGCCGAAGCCGCTGACGAAGAACGGCGCGCGGGAAAGAAACGAGTCACGCCTTTTTGGCGCGTAATCAGCGGCGAAGGCAGACTCAATCCCAAGTTTCCTGGCGGAGCCGGCGCACAAAAGCGCTGCCTGATCTCCGAAGGTCACAAAGTCCTTCAGGCCACCGGCAAGAAGCCAAGCGCGGTGGCAAACTTCCAGGATGCTCTCGTCAGATTCTGAGCCACTTGCTCGAAGTCCACATACAATTGCTGTGATGAAGGTGCGCATTGACAAGCTCCTGGTGGAGCGGGGCCTGGTCGCTTCGCGTGAGCGCGCGCAGGCCATGGTGCTTTCCGGTCGCGTGCTGGTCAACGAACAGAAGGTAGAGAAAGCCGGCGCTGGCGTCGCCGCTGACGCAGAGATACGGCTGCTGGGTGAAGACTTGAAGTACGTTGGCCGCGGCGGGCTCAAACTGGAGGCAGCGCTCGAGAGTTGGAAGATCGATCTGACAGGCCGGTCATGCATGGACATTGGCGCCTCCACCGGCGGCTTTACCGATTGCATGCTGCAGCACGGAGCGGCGGAGGTGATTGCCGTGGACACGGGGTACGGCCAGATCCACGCGCGATTGCGGTCTGATCCCAGGGTGAAACTGCTGGAGAAGACCAACGCGCGCTATCTTACGCAGGAAGGCGTGGCGCAAGCCGGGGCCAGCGCGACCATCAGTTTCATTGCCATCGACGTTTCGTTCATCTCTGTTACACTCGTTCTCCCCGCGGTGCTGGAGTCGGCATTTGTGCACGCGGCGAACGCACGGCGCGAGGCCGTAATCCTGATCAAGCCGCAGTTCGAAGCTGGTCGTGAGATGGTGGGGAAGGGCGGCATCGTCAAAGACGAGCGGGCGCAGCAGGGCGCGGTGCTGAAAGTGCGGCAAAAAGTGGAAGAGCTGGGCGGCAAGAACATAGAATTGATGGAATCTCCCATCCTGGGCATGGAAGGAAACCGGGAATTTCTGTTGCACGCAGATTTCTGATGAAGCATTCTGATGAAGAAAGCATCCATCATCTCCAAGCAGGGCAAGCCTGACCTGGGCACGGTTGTTGGCCAGGTCGCGGACTGGCTGCACCACAACGGCTATGCCGTTACTGCTGACGCTGCTACGCGTGAGTTTTGTCCTGACTGCGAGCCGGCGGAGAGGGAAGACCTGCCCGGCGTTGCTCCCGATTTTGTGATTGTGCTGGGTGGCGACGGAACGCTGCTCTCCACCGCCCGGTGCGTGGCGCGCGCAGGCATTCCGATTCTGGGGGTCAATCTTGGCTCGCTGGGTTTTTTGACGGAGGTAAAGCAGAACGAGATCGAACAGGCGTTGGCCGATGTCCATGCGCGGCGCTGCGAGCTGAGCCTGCGACCCATGCTGCATTGCCAGGTGCAGCGCGGAGGCGAATGCGTGGCAACGTACGATGCACTGAATGAAGTTGTGATGAACCAGAGCGCGGTGGCGCGCATTACCGACTTCGAGTTGCGCGTGAACGGAGTCTTTGTTTCCAACTACAAAGCTGATGGGCTGATCATCGCCACGCCCACCGGTTCCACGGCTTACTCGCTCGCCGCCGGTGGTCCCATCCTTTCCCCCGACGTTCCGGGTTTTGTGATCACTCCGGTGGCCTCTCACGCTCTTACCAACAGGCCGCTGGTGGTGCAGGACACTGCGATCATCGAGGCCAGGATCCTGGTTACCAGGGAGCAGGCCTTCCTCACAGTCGATGGACAAGTGGGAACTCCGCTGCTGGAGAACGACCTGGTGCGTTGCCGCAAATCAGAATATGCAGTGAAGTTGTTCAAGGCGCCGGGCCGGTCGTTTTTTGACGTGTTGCGGATGAAGCTCAAATGGGGGGAAAGATAGCTAAATGTGTTCCAGGATGAAGTTGCGCAGCGCGGTGTCGGCCTTCCTCGCTTTTGTGTTTTCAGGCTTACTGGCCCAGGCGCAGTCGAAGCCCGCGGCCGACCTGATCATCACCAACGCGAAAATCTGGACGGTGGACAAGACACGGCCGCGCGCCGAGGCGCTGGCGGTGCTGGGCGATCGTATTGTTGCCGTCGGCAGCGCCGGTGAGGTGGACACCTGGCACGGCCCGCAAACCAAGGTACTGGACGCGCAGGGCAAGCTTCTCCTTCCTGGATTCAATGACGCGCACGTTCATTTCATGGATGGCGGCGATCATCTCCAGGCGGTGCAACTGAAAGACGCTGCGTCACCGGAGGAATTTGCCCGGAAGATCGGCGAACGTGCCAAGACCACGGCCAAAGGCGAATGGATTATCGGCGGGGACTGGGATGAACAGAAATGGTCGCCGCCCAATCTTCCTGTGAAAGAGCTCATTGATCCCGTCACGCCTGACACTCCGGTGTGGGTGAATCGTTATGACGGGCATGAGTCACTGGCGAATTCTGTCACGCTGCGGCTGGCCGGAATCACGGCCAAGACGGCTGATCCCGCAGGCGGAGAGATCGTCCGCGATGCGCAGGGCAATCCAACGGGAGTGCTGAAGGATGCAGCGCAGGACCTAGTGAACAAAGTAATGCCGCCGATGACGCCGGCGCACCGGATGCGCGCGATCCACCAGGCAATGGACCACGCGGCTTCACTCGGCGTGACCAGTGTGCAGGACATGAACCCATCGTACGACGACGTGAAGGCCTATGCGGAGCTGCAAGAGCAGGGCGGACTCACCGTTCGCATCTACGCGGCACCAATGGAAACGACCTGGAAAGACCAGGCCAGGATCGGCATCCGCCACGCTTTTGGCACGTCGTTCCTGCGCATGGGCGCCGTCAAGGGCTACGCCGATGGGTCTCTGGGATCAGAGACTGCGTACTTTTTCGATCCATACACCGATGCGCCCAATACGCACGGTTTGCTGAGCGACGAGATGCATCCCGTCACGGCCATGCAGCAGCGGCTTAGAGGCGCGGATGCAGCGGGATTGCAGCTTTGCGTTCACGCCATTGGCGATCGCGCGATTTCCATGACGCTGGATATGTTTGCGCAGATCGAGAAGACGAACGGCAAACGCGACCGGCGCTGGCGCATCGAGCACTCGCAGCATCTGGCGGCCAAGGATTTTGCGCGATATGCAAAGCTGGGCGTGATCGCTTCCGTCCAGCCCTATCACGCGATCGATGACGGACGCTGGGCGGAGAGCCGGATCGGCCTGGACCGCATCAAGCGCACCTATGCTTTCCGGACGCTTCTCGATAATGGCGTGCGCCTGGCTTTTGGAACGGACTGGTTTGTGGCGCCGCTGAGCCCGATGTGGAGTGTCTACGCGGCGGTAACACGGGCGACGCTCGACGGAAAAACTCCCAGCGGCTGGGTGCCGGAGCAGAAGCTGACTGTGACGGAAGCCATTGAGGCATACACGATGGGCTCGGCCTACGCAGAGTTCCAGGAAAAAGAAAAGGGGTCGATCACGCCGGGCAAGCTGGCGGATTTTGTCGTGCTGTCGGACGACATCTTTAAGATCCCGCCGGCAGCTATTAAGAACGTAAAAGTAGAAGCGACTTACCTGGGCGGCAAGTTGGTGTACGGGGGGCTGGAGTAAAGCTTGTCACTGCAGATTTTCGCAGATGAACGCTGATCAATCGTGGTGTCGCTAAAGTCAAAATGGTTGTCTAACGCTTGCGGATTTCCTGGGCAATCTGCTGAGCGACTTCATTGAGTTGCTCCTCATTCTCAGGATAGAGGGCCATTCCGCCCGTCTCCTGTGCCAACAGATCCAGCACACTGCGAGCCTTGCTGACCTTGTGTGGATCAAGCAGACCGATACAGTAGACGGCAGGCATGCCCGGCTCATGAAGTTCCTTAAGCATCTCTTTGACCGACCTATGGCTTTTATTGTCAATGCCGTGGGTAACCAAAATGATTGCTCTTTTCTTATACTTTGAACCTTTTACAAGATGATCAGCTGACGCTAGCACAGCATCATTGAGAGCTGTTCCACCGAATACATCCATACGTCCCAGGGCCTCGCAAACAGATTTAGAGTTGCTGGTGAAGTTCAGGTCCATATAAGCATTGTCATTGAAGTTGACGACAAAGAATTCGTTCTGGGGACTGCTCGCCTTCGCCAGCTCGCACAGGGTGGCGGCCGCTGAATCCCGCTTGCTGTTCATGGAACCGGAATTGTCCAGAACGAGGCCAATGGAAGCGGGAGTATCTTCGGCCGGCACCGGGGATGACTGCTTTTGCTGGTCTTGTTGAGGTACTTCTAGCAAAAAGCTTATGAGGAATAGGCCTATAAAAGGCCGCAGCATCGAGCATAGATGGAGCACGATCTATCTTTCCTTTACCGGGACTGTAAGATTTTGGCCCAGGGAAAACCTTGAGGATTCTCCATCAGACCAATCATTTTGTAAAGGAAAGGGCAGCAGGAGGGAAAAATAAGAAGCCCCGAGTTTTGTGGTTGACCCATTCACCTCGACCAGCGGTTCGCTATAGACCCTTGCCGACCAGCTTTCCCTGTCCTAGTTCCTTGCGAAACTCAACAAAGTGCGATCTTTAATCAGCTTACGCTGAAGCTTGGGCTCCGGGCTCGCCGCCAACCGGGTAAATCGGTCAACACCTCGGGGCTTCTATCTTTGCCTTTAAACATTTCACGTTCTCCTCAACCAGCAGTTCGCTGAATAGACCCTTGCCGGCCCTCCATCGCTTTACAGCTTGCGCTGTTGCGCGGTGACCTCGGCTTGGGACCCGGACTCGCCGCCAACCGGAAAAACTTTTGAAATGTCAAAGAACGAGTGTGAATTTACGCTACTGGTGTTTTAAGTCAAATAGTTTTTTGCGGAAATAACTTGTGCGCAGTCAATCACTTGCGGCGCGTCCACAGGGCGCTAACCAAATATAGGTGCAGCGGGTTGCTGAAGTCCAATAGCCATGCGATGAAGACGCATTTTTTGCGATTTTCCGGAATGTGAAAATCTGAGGAAAAATCAATATCGATGCGGGGAAGAGAAGCAGTCAGCAAATAGCAATTGGGGATTAGCTTTTGGCTAGTGGCGGAATCAGATTTTGCGAATTGTAATTTGTGAATTGTGATTTTGCCCCGTGTGGCTATAAATCGATCCGAATCACAAATCGCAGATCACCAGTTGCAAATTCTGACCCAATCGCTAATTCCCCAAGCCCGGGTTTTTTCACGCTGCCCCGGCCTTTCCGGTCCAATCTCCTAATAGCTCGACCTCGCCGCCGGGATTGCGGGCTTCCTGGGCGGGGTGAAAGTTGATCAGGTCTTCGCGGCGAAAGTAAGGACACACCAGGCTCCAGGTTTCAAAGCCGCTGCCGGAGACGGTGATCATGATGGCCTCGCGGGCCGATTCGGCGAGAGCGCCCCAGCCTTCACCCTGAAGATGGACCGGGGAGCCGGCGTGGTCGTCAGGATAAACGTCATTTACCGTGAGGATGGCGCTGGCGTTTTTCTGGTTGGCGACCTCCATCATCTCCGAGTAGATCTCGTCACGTTCTTCATCGGTTTGAAATTCAATGTCGAATATCAGGTTTTCGTCGGGCGTGATGACGATGGCCGTGGCCAGCTTCTACCACTGGGGTGGCACCGACTGGCAGGTACCGCTGTGGATCATCTTTGGCGCTGCGCTCGCCATGGGCCTTGGCACGTCCATCGGCGGCTGGCGCATCATCCGCACAATGGGCTTG
>JBGPZS010000507.1:0-3222 GCA_041493865.1 Terriglobia bacterium | reverse complement strand
TATCCTCCGCTCGCTGTGCCCGCCTGCGCCCGGACGCCGGGTTATAGATCAGAAATGCTTTTTGCACGGGTCGGATTCACTATAGCCTAAGCACCGTGCCGACAAAAGCTTGCCCAATGACTGTTATTTTTTCCGCGCGGGCCCTTCCATGGCGGCTTGCATGACGCGCGCGTAGTCTTCAAATGCCTTGCGACCTTTTGCCGTCAGCCTGCAGATAGTCAGCGGATACTTCCCCTTGAAGGTTTTTTCCACGGCAACATACCGGGTCTCTTCCAGCTTGCTCAAATGGCTGGAAAGATTGCCCTGGGTCAACTCGCACTCGTTCTGCAGATAAAGAAAGTCGGCCTCATTGACCGCGTACAGCACGGTCAGGATCATCAGCCGTGCCGGCTCATGAATGACACGATCGAGCGAGGCGAGGTCCTGAAGCGCACTCATGCGTACCTTGGATGCCTCTTGAGGTAAACCGTGAGATGAACTATGCCCGTGCCAAGCAGGCACAGACCACTACCAACAGGGACGACTTCCCAGGACAGATTCAGCGGTAAAGGCAAAAACGTCCACAACAAGCCCGCAACCGGAGCCAAATATTTTTTATACCAAGGAATGTGCACCCATTTCCGGAAATGCCAGGAGAGATATACATGCAATAAGACAGCAAGGGCAAACATCCAGCGCTGATGGAAAAGGAAAGCAACCAAAGCAACGGAAAAAAACGTAACGTTTTGGATCCCATCTACAACTTCTTCCCGAGTCCGCGTCCGTTTCTGCGGGAAAAATGTCTCTCTCGTCACGGGCTCGTGAAGCGCTTGTTGCAGCGGGGGTGCTACATACCCGGTACGCGGATAGGTAATCCGCGCCTTTAACCATCCTACGATCCAGCCCGAGAGAGGTTCCTCGATCATCAGAAAAATGGCCGTCCAAGTCAGCACGGAACTCCAGAACGCGCCTGGGCCCGACTTGAGAGAGGCATGGCTCCATAAACCTCCAAGTCCCATCAGGAGAAATGCGGCGCCCATGAGAATCTCATAGAGGCCATCAGCCGACCAGGAGCGCCATGCGCGCTCTCTGGCTCGGGCTACGGATAAACTCGGATCTTGCATATATTTTGTCTGCTTTTCAGTTTAGTTTGCCATACAAACGAGATCGCTACAAGAATAATTTAGGGCTTGCAAGCGCAGAATTCTGCCAGTCGGCAGGGTTCCCTACCGGACGAAATATAATCTTCCCCATGCCCTCTGCCGCCAAGGACAAAAGCATTGAGCGCAAGATTGATTCGTTGCGCGACGAAATCCGCCGTCACGAACACCTGTACTACGTCCTGGACGCTCCCGAACTGCCCGATGCCGACTTTGACCGCCTGATGCAGGAGCTCAAGCGCCTGGAAGCGGCCCATCCCGAGCTGATCACGCCGGATTCTCCCACACAGCGCGTGGGCGGTAAGCCGCGCGAGGGCTTCGTCAAGGTCGAGCATTCACGGCCGATGCTTTCGCTCGACAATGCCTACAACGAGCAGGAATTGCGCGACTGGGACCGCCGGGTCCACGAGCTGGCCGGCTCAGACAAGATCGAATATGTCTGCGAGCTGAAGCTTGACGGCATGTCCATGGCCCTCACCTACGAGCAAAGCAGGCTGCTGCGTGGCGTCACGCGCGGCGATGGCTCTGTGGGCGAAGACGTGACCTCCAACGTCCGCACTATGCGCTCCGTGCCGCTGTCGATTGTGGCGGCGGCGTTGAAGAAGGCCGGCGCCCCCGCGGATTTCGAAGTCCGCGGAGAGGTCATC
The DNA here is from genome assembly GCA_041493865.1 of Terriglobia bacterium. Lineage (GTDB taxonomy): Bacteria > Acidobacteriota > Terriglobia > Terriglobales > Acidobacteriaceae > Angelobacter. The sequence continues at coordinate 1,436 of JBGPZS010000507.1, read as the reverse complement.
ATGCCGCTGGCCGCGTTCGAGCGCATGAACGAAGATCGCGAAGCGCAAGGGCTGCCCAGGTTTGCCAATCCGCGCAACGCCGCCGCCGGCACCATCCGCGTGCTGGAGCCCAACATTGTGGCCGAACGCCGCCTGGATTTCTATTCGTACTTCCTGCTGGTGAAGGGCAAGTATTATCCGGAAAAACATTCTGACGCTCTCAAAGCTCTGCAAGCCCTGGGCTTCAAGGTCAACCCCAACCACCGCCTGGTCACCGACATTGAGCAGGTGCTGGAGTTCATCGCCAAGGGCGAGCAGATGCGGGAGAAGCTGGGCTATGAGATTGACGGCATCGTCGTCAAAGTCAACTCGATGCGCACGCAGGACCGGCTGGGTTTTACCGGCAAAGCCCCGCGCTGGGCCATCGCTTACAAATACGCAGCGCGCAGCGGCGTCACTAGAGTCGAAGACATACTGATCCAGGTGGGACGCACCGGCAAGCTTACGCCCGTGGCCGCGCTGAAGCCGGTCCTGATCGGCGGCACCACAGTGAGCCGCGCCACGCTGCACAACCAGGATGAGATCGAGCGACTGGGCGTGAAGATCGGCGACTGGGTAATGGTGGAGCGCGGCGGCGACGTGATCCCCAAAGTTGTAAAAGTAGTCGAAGACAAAGAGCACCCGCGCGGGCACAAGACGTTTCATATGCCGGAGCGGTGCCCGGTCTGCAACAGCCATGTGGTACGCGTGGAGGGCGAGGCCGACCATCGCTGCATCAACGTGAATTGCCCGGCCAAGCTGCGCGAGAGCATTCTCCACTTTGCCGCGCGCTCGGTGATGAATATTGAAGGCATGGGTGAATCGCTGGTGAACCAACTCGCCGACCGCGGCCTGGTCAAAAACATCGCCGACATTTACGAGCTGAACAAAGACAAGCTGCTTACGCTGGAGCGCATCGGCGACAAGTCTGCGGAGAACCTGCTCGGTGAGATCGAGCAATCGCGCAAGCTGCCGCTGGAGCGCGTGATCTTTGGCCTGGGAATACGTTTCGTCGGCGAGCGCACGGCGGAGTTCCTGGCCGAGCATTTTGGATCGATGGACGCTCTCATGAGCGCGTCGGTGGAGGAATTGGAAGAAGTCAATGAAGTTGGTCCGCGGATCGCGGAGAGCATCCATGAGTTTTTTGCCGAACCCAGCAACCGCAAGCTGGTAGAACGTCTGCGCAAATTCCTGAAGTTTACCGGAGTGAAAAGGCAGCGCGGCACCGCTCTGGCGGGAAAGACGTTCGTGCTCACGGGCACGCTGCCGAATTATTCCCGCGACGCAGCGAAGAAGATGATTGAAGATGCCGGCGGCACAGTCGCGGGCTCGGTCAGCAAAAAAACGGACTACGTTGTTGCCGGCGAAGATGCAGGTTCGAAGCTCGATAAAGCGCGGGAGTTGGGTGTGAAGGTTGT
>JBGPZS010000447.1:0-3847 GCA_041493865.1 Terriglobia bacterium | reverse complement strand
CGGAGTCTCTTTGGACGTGACGCTGCCCGCAACGGTGTGGCTGCCAACAGGAGAGGAGTTGTTCGGCTCGATGCCGGACCGAAGATCGTTGGAACCAAGATGGTTGGGACCACTACAGGCACTGAGCACAGCGAGACCGGCAATTGAAAACAACACTCTGACGTGGCCCATGAAGACCTCACCCCGATTGACCGGTTCATTCCGGCAAAATGGTTTAACTCCAACAGCTGTCCGGGGAGAGAAATGAAAAATGAAGCGGCAATGGCAAATCGTTAACCAATCTTTATCACGGGCGAGACTCTGTTGGTTAGAGTCCGAAGGTCATTAACGAAGGTAATTACGCCCATGCTGGACGGCATGCTGGGAACGTGCTGTGGGGCCTGGTATCGATTCGAAAGATCGGGTTCAAACGTGTGGATGGGGGTGCTCGCAAACCTTTTGAAATTATTGGCCAATTTGAATGGTCGGTGGGGGTGATCGGGAGAATAAAATCTCCCGACCACCGATGCCGATTCGCCAGGGCGATCTGTGCGTTAGGGGCAGCTTGGCCCTGAAGCGGTCGCCGTGAACGAAGGGTTGAAATAATCCGGCAGAGACGTATTGGAGTCTGCGCTCAGAGTGTAGCAACCGATCCTGGAAACCAGGTTGATGACAGTTCCGGAAGCTGTGGCAAATACGTCCGGATCAGAGTTAATGCTGGCGGCAAGCGCTAATGCGATGTTCTTTGCCAGGCTCAGTTTGCCGTAGGCAACTGAATAACTGCGGCCATTCACCGTTACCGTGACCGTTCCAGCATCAAAAATTATTCCACAGTTTACAGCCGAGGTGTCAATGCTGCATGCATGCTGTTCCTGGCCGGCAATGGTCACCGTAGCTGTTGGAAAGGCCACGTACAACAGAGCATTGGGTGAGCCAGGTCCCGGATCTACAATAAGGTTTTTTGTGGCTGCGGCGGTAATGGCATGGCTGACCGTGGCAGGAGATGCATTGGGATTGTTTTGCAGGTAGAGTGCTGCCGCGCCGGCAACGTGCGGGCTGGCCTGGGAGGTACCCCAAAGCCTGTTTGAGCCACCGTCGTTCCAGTCCGAATCGATGCCGGCGCCTGGGGCAAAAATATCGAGATACGGCCCGAAATTAGAAAAACTCGCTTTCAAATCTGTAAAGCGTGTGCCCATGTCGCTAGCGCCAACCGTGATGGCCTGAGTCACACGAGCGGGCGAAACGTACATCGCGTCCGTACTGCCATTCCCGGCAGAAACCACGTAAGTGATTCCATGGGCGATGGAATTTCGCACCGCGCCATCAAGGGCGGGATCGCCGGGGACTTCGAGGCTCATGTTCGCAACCGCGGGTAGAATTGCGTTGGCTGTAACCCAGTCCACACCGGCGATAACATCCGAGTTCCAACCGGTTCCTTGACAACCCAGCACACGCACGCCATGAAGCCTCACGTTCTTGGCTACTCCATAGATCGCCCCGCCAATGATGCCGGCCACGTGAGTGCCGTGGCCGGTACAGTCGCTGCCATCACGGCCATCGTGCACAAAGTTCGCGTCGGCAGTCGCACGGCCGCCGAAATCACTATGTGCCGCCATGATGCCTGTATCAAGCACATAGGCATGCACTCCAGTGCCGGTGTAGACGTAGTTGTAATAGAAATTTACCCCAAAATGCTGGTCGATCCGGTCCAGCCCCCAGGATACGCCGAACTGGCTTACTGTCGTCGCGGCTATGCTGTCTTCTTCCACGTAAGCTACCCGCGGGTCTTTGGACAGGGCGAGCGCCTGCGCTTCCGGCATGGTGACGGAGAATCCATGCAATGCGTATTGATAGGTGTGTCCCAGGTTGCCGCTGTACTGACCGGTCAGTTCCTGGGCTGCAGCAGCTATCTCCGCAGCTTGCAGCGCCGGTCCTACCTCCTGTTCCTTCAGCACCACAATGTATTGATTCGGCACCGGCTTTTGCACATGTAGCAGGCCTGTTGGCTCTTCCGCGGTTTGACCATATGCCAGGCAGAAAGGAGTCGCCAATGCGACCATCATTGCAATCGTCAAAGATAAAAATAATTTGCTTCTTTGCATTTTAGTTCTCTCCAGTTTTTCTCAAGGCTGCGACTGTTCTGATAAATGTTTGAACACAGGCAGTCGCTCATCTATCACTGGTGAGAACATGCAAAACATAACTGAAAAATTCCTACGTACGGTTTCTTGATGATCGGCGGAGGTGGGTCGCGCAAGCAGCAACGGCGCACAGTGAACGACGGTCAGCAATCGAGCGTATGCGGCGTTCGGTGTACAAATCTATTGCAAGCACTGCAGGAGTTGACTAGATCTGGGGCGCGTGCAGCAGCGCAACCACTTCCTGCTCGAGCGTGGAAAAGTCGGTTGCGCCGCTGTGCTTGCCATGAATGAGATTGTCTCTGCCGATCACGAACGTGGTGGGCAGGCCCAGCACCCCGCCGAAGCCGTCGGCGATCTTGATGTCGCTGGGCACCACGGGATAGTTCATATGATACTTGCGGTAAAAACCGCGCAGCTCACGGGCATCATCTTCCACGGAGACTCCGACCACCTGGAGCCCCTGGTCCTGGTATTTCTTCTGCAGCGCAATGAACTGGGGCACTTCCTCGGCGCAGGGCGTACACCAGGCCGCCCAGAAATTGACCAGCACGACCTTGCCCTTGTAATTCGACGCAGGCAGAGCGTCGCCGTTCAAATCAGTAACGGAGAGGTCCGGCGCGACGCGCAGACCGGAAACGGCGGTAACGTGGTTGCGGGCAGACCGGTGCATCGCGGCATAGACGCCCATCGCCACAGCGGCAACCACGACGAAAAGAATGGTCCGGCGCGCCATCAACCCAGCCTATTCGCCTTTGGCTACGGGAAAGCCCTTTTCCGCCCAGTTAGCGCCAAAGCTCGTCGCCAAATAAAGGACACGCACCCGCGTGAAGCCCAGTTTCTTCAGCTCCGCGAATGCCGGGCGGATGTTGGGACAATGGTCCCACGGGCAGCAACCACAATAGATCACCACCGGCGCGTCTTTCGCGAGAGGTGCGATGCGTGCGCGCAGATTCTCCATGCCCTCCGGCTTGCCCACCGGACCAATGTTTTCCGTGCCGGGAATGTGGGCCTGGAGATAAAAAGCCTTTGGCCCCACATAAAGGACCACCGGTTTGTCCGGCCCGCGGGCCTTCATCGCCTGTACCAGTTCTTCTGGTTGGATCAACTGCGGGCTTCCGGGCGGCAGGTCGTCGACTGGGCTGGCCGGCTTGGCCGGGCCTTGGGCCACAGCAAACGCCATAGCCGCAACCACAGCCGTGAGAATCGACAAGCGCAGGATTAGGTTGCGAAACGCGAGAGATCCAGGGTTCATCAGGCCACCGTTTTTTGCAGTGAAGTTAGAAAAAAATCTTAATTGCCGGTGAATGAGGCGTCAATCGCTGGAGAAATTGACGCACGCGCTTGCAAGAAGACATTGGCTCAAAAAACTACCTCAAAGCTGCGCTAAACCCATAAACGATTGATTCAAAAGCAAATATAAAATTAATTTTTATATATATCTAAATGATATCATTTCGATAACAGACAGAGAACAAGCTGCCTGTAGATCAAGGAAGTTCTAAAACCATGAACACCAACAAAGTCACTGCCGCCCATGAGCAAGTGGTTCGCGTACCGAACGGATGGGTGATGCTGGTCCTGCTGATCGTGCTCCTGCTGGCCGATGTCGCCCTGATGGTCTTCGCCATCAAGGACGGCATCGAAACAACCGGCCAGCCACACGGCGGGCTCCTGGCAATCGCCGCGATTGCCCTGCCAATCCTTGTCGTGCTGATGACCGGCTTCTT
>JBGPZS010000348.1:0-4764 GCA_041493865.1 Terriglobia bacterium | reverse complement strand
CGCCTTGAGGTCGGCCGAGAAAACCAGCCCGCGCAATCGTTGTATCGCGCGGCCGGCTTCGAAATAGCTGAACGGAATTTGATGACCAAGTGGCTTTAGCCGGCAACGCACGCGCCGATGCCAAATTCATTTTTCTTTGACTCATCTCATTCACGCGCCATAGAGAGCGTGAATGGGAAGGGCCTGCGGAATTACAGTGATTTCAGGAACTCCACCAGGTCTTTCTGTTCCTGATCAGTGAGTTGCAATTTGAAATGCTGGTTATAGTGGACGACGACTTCATTCAAGGTTTGGAACCGTCCATCATGGTAGAAACCGCCTTTTTGATGGGCCCACAACCCGCGCAACGGTGTAGTCCGGTACTTTTTAGTTGGCGAACGGGAAGAGTGAAAATCGTCAATGCCGATCTCTTCCGGAGTGTGAAGGCTTGATCCAGGCTCGGTGTAAAGATCGGGCACATGGCAACTGGCGCAATTGGCTTTCCCAGAGAAGAGCGCTTTCCCGCGTTGGGCCTGCACCTTGTTGTAACTGCCTTCCGGCGCTTTGGGAGCGGGTATCCCCAATTGGTAAAACTGAAGCGCGCCCAATTTGGAAGTAATTTGATCATCGCTGTTCCGCACCTGGTTGAAGTGGACTCTGGCGCCGATGGGGAATTGGGCAGCTGTTATCCGGGGTTCAGAAAACGCGCCTTTGCCATGCATCTGCGTGTTGGCGACGTAGGCATTCCAGTACGTAACCGAGCCCCAGCCGGTGTACGTTGCGTCGTTCACACCTGCCAGGCCGAACGCCGGGGGTAGCAGTGTTGCTGATGACTTGCCATCAGGTCGAAACGCCTTGCCGTCCTGGTCGAGTTCCGCGTCGTATTTGCCCGGCCCCCAGCTGGCCAGCACTTTTTTTACCGTAGGCACATCCACTCCAAGCAGGTCGGCCACCGGTTGCAGGTTGGGAGCCAGCGCGACGATTGCGCCCACGTTCAGATCGCGGTTCGGCCATCCATCCAGTCGGTGACCGATCCCAGGAGCAAAAGAGTCATCGACGGTGGAGTGACAGAGTGCGCACTGAATGCCCATTCCCTGCAACTTACCTTGTTGGTCGAAGAAACCGGTAACGCCCACCACGGAGTTGAGTTTGAGCAGGGCCAGGGTCGTGGCCGGATCGTCGAGATTTACTTTGCCCGCCTTGATCTGCTCCACAAGGCTCGCGGGCAATGCATCGGCGTCAACCTTCAAGCCTACAGAGAGCGCCGTCTTGGGACTCACGCCGGGACCCACGCCGCCCAAATGCTCTCCCGCGATTGCCTGATGAAGGTGTAGGGCGCCGCCCCAAAAAGCTTCGTCGCCAAATGTGTCATAACGGAATATTTGCCGGCCCTGGTTGAACATTGCCAGCATGCTGTTGTTCATCTGTTCGTCATTGGCTGATGCTGCCGGCGCTTTCGAAGACGCTTGCTTTGATTTGGCGCCCGCCGTCCAGGCCACCAGCAAAAGCAGAACCACGCAGGTGGACAATACTGTTGCCGTCTTTTTTATCTGATTCATAGACCCGACCTTGTTCCTTTCGACTTATGTGCGCAGACAAAATGTCAGAAGACACACTTGGAGCAGCGGAGTCTGATTTGTTCCCAGGTACTCTGACCTATCGCTTACGCCGCTTTCGTTTTAGAAGCGTTCAATAGCCCGCGAATTCTTCGGTTCGAATGTCATCTTCATCCACGCTCGCGGCAGTTAGCATTTGTCGCATTGCGGTCACCATGGCGGGAGGGCCTGCGACGTAGTAAATCGGGCCTTGAAGACCCGGCAAATGCCGTGCCAGCAATTCCTGATTGATGAAGCCGGTTTCCCCATTCCATGTCTGTGTGGACTTTGCCATCTCGGTCATGCTGGGAATGAAGTGAAAGTTCGGATTGGCCTTTGCCAGCTCGTTCAAGATGCTCATGAACGCCGCATCTTCCGGCCGCCGGTTGGAGTAGAAGAGATACAGATGGTGAGGAAGCCCGGCTGTGGCTGCGTGCCGGACGATGCTGGAAAAAGGCGTGATGCCAATCCCGCCGGCCAGGAAAACCGCCGGCTTCGCTGAATTATTGTGCAGCGTGAATGAACCCATTGGCCCTTCCAGGCTGACTTCAAGGTCAGGAGGCGCCATCCGCAGAACGCGCTTGAAAGCAGTGTCGCGCATTCGCGTGGCAACCAGCAGATGTCCATCTTCCGGCGCGCTGGCAATGGAGAATGACCTGATGTTGCCCTCCGCATCAGTCTCCGCCGGATCAATGAGAGTTACATCAACATACTGGCCCGGCTTGAACTGGAAACCATCCGGCTTGGCAAAGTGGAAGCCCATGGTCCCTTCCGCCAGGTACTCTTTCTCCTTGAGTCTGCTCTTGAACGTCGTGGATGTGGCCATCTTGATCACTCCTGCTGCGGTTAGATGCTCCGATGAGGCCTCATGGGCGCGAATGGTCCGCGCCCATAAGGCAGGAGGGAGCAAGTTAGTTGTGCGCCTCCGGTTGCGAATCAAAGAACAGGAAAAAATTGGTTGGCTGGTCGGCGGCGGCTTTGCCGGCGGCCTGGGCGGCCCGCAACGCGTCCAGTGAGTTGATGCCGGTGGTCCCATCGGCGCTGGGCCACGCGCTTGGGTCCGTTACCAGTACCGAGATCACCTCCCACCACACGGGACCGAAATTTTTACCGTCAATGATGTGGCTGTGGTTGAGCGTAGGCACAATCACACTGGTGTTGGGTGGCACTTTGCCCAGCTTGGCCAGCACCGGCCCCAGGTCGGTTTGCATGGTGTGCATGGTGCACGTGCTGGGCATCCCCGTGTGCTGCGTAACCGGCAGGCCTGGTTCGGGGCATTGCACCGGCACCGTGGGATGAGTCTTGAAAGCTTCTGGAATAAAGCCAAACAGGCTCAGCAACGCCTGCCCTAATGCAGGAGTGAAGGCATCATTGGGATTGGTGTCATTGCCAAAGAACGGCGCAATCACATAGAGCTTCAGGGTATTTTTGCTTGGCCTTCCCGTCGGATCGATAGTAGATCCGCGTCCCACGGTGCAGATGGGGCGCTGGAACTCGTTCGCGTCCACGGCTGCAACCTGTCCGTTGTGGTCGAGATCGTCAAAGGGTTCGTGAATGCAGTCGAAATTCTGGAAGTAGGTGAATACCAGGAGTTGGCCCTGGGCAAAGCCTTCGGTCTGGTTCACTGCCAGAGGCCTGGTATTGTTTTCGTTGTTGCTTTGGGCAAAAGCGCCAAGGGTGAACAGAAGTACCACTGCCGCGCTCGCCATCACTCTAAATGCGCGATATTCTTTCATTGTCGTACCTTTCTTCTCCCGGAAGTGGATATAGGAAGCCGAGAACACCGTCAGGATGGGCCCGCGTACCACACTACTGAGTTCCCGATGCACCGATGGTTACGTCCCGACGGCAAGAAAGATGAATGTATCGTGTTACGAAGTCATGACAGGTGGAATCAACAGCCAAAGCGCTTCTTGGGAAGCGAATCAAGGGCAGGGTTTGTTTGCCCCACGCCTTAGGAAGCAAAGGAAGACGGGCAGCCGGCTTGGTGCGAAATGTGGCTTTTCTTGCCTCATGCAATGATTTAATCTTCTCGGTTTCATCAGGAGACCCAAAATGAAACTCTTCCGCGTCGCTCTGCTGTGCCACTTGTTCGCGTGTATCCTCGCTCACGCCGCCGACTATCCCGCGCCGCAATCCGGCACGTACGTCGTAAAAGACTTTCAGTTTAAATCGGGCGAAAAGCTGCCTGAGGTCAAGGTGCACTATTACACCCTGGGAACGCCGCAAAAAGATTCGAGCGGCAGAGTGCGCAACGCGGTGCTGATCCTGCACGGCACCGGCGGCACCGGGCGCCAGTTCCTCACCGCCAATTTCGGCGGCGTGCTCTTTGGACCGGGCCAATTGCTGGATGCAACGAAGTATTTCATCATCCTGCCGGACAACGTGGGCCACGGCGAATCCAGCAAACCCAGTGACGGACTGCACATGCGCTTCCCTCACTACGAGTATGACGACATGATCGAGCTGCAATACCGGCTGCTGACGCAGGGACTGGGTGTAAACCACCTGCGGCTGGTCATGGGCACTTCAATGGGCGGAATGCATACCTGGCTGTGGTCAGAGCAGCACCCTGACTTTATGGACGCAGCCATGCCGCTGGCCAGCCAGCCGGTGGAGATTGCTGGGCGCAATCGCATGATGCGGCGCATGATCATGGACGCCATCCGCACCGATCCGGACTGGAACAATGGTGAGTACAAACAGCAGCCGCATGGCCTGGCCGATGCTCTGGGTGTCCTGCTCTTTATGGGCAGCGCGCCCCTGCGCATGCAAAAAGAAGAACCGTCACGCGACCAGGCTGACGCCTACCTGGAAAAATTCATTGCCGATCGCATGAAAACCACTGACGCCAATGACATGCTCTATTACTTTGACGCATCAAGAAATTACAACCCTGAGCCGCAATTGGAAAAGATCTCTACGCCGCTCATCGCGGTCAACTCCGCCGACGACGCGATTAACCCACCTGAACTTAAGATCATTGATCGTGACATTCAGCGCGTGAAGCAGGGTAAGTACGTTCTCCTGCCCATCACGGATCAGACGCGAGGCCACGGAACGCACTCCTGGCCGGCGATTTGGGGCGGCTATCTGGAGGAGCTGCTAAAGAGATCGGAGCAATGACGTTCGTTTCGCCGCTTTAGGAAGGAACCATGGGTTTCCTGAAAGAAATAAAAGGTTGGTTGGG
>JBGPZS010000486.1:0-3453 GCA_041493865.1 Terriglobia bacterium | reverse complement strand
CGCCCGGGAACGGCGCATTGGCGGAGTTCGTCATGACGACCTTTGTTCCGGTAGGCAAATTGGAGAAGTCGACGAGGATGTCGACGCGCTCGCAGATTGCCATAAATATTTCCGTCAACGTGACGGGTTTGGGCAAGTAGCTGCCGTCAGCGCCGACCTGGATGAAGGGCACAGGCTTGTGGGTGGTCTGATTTATAAGCTGCAAGTCGTAGAAGCGCGCATTGGATCCATCTACGATGCGGAACCGGTACTGGTGCTTCTGCACGTTCATGTTCGGCCACGCCTTGCCGTTGACCATGATGACGTCGCCAAAGTACTCGGGGACCCAATACGGGTGGAGGTCAGGGTTGTCGCCATCTATGTTGAATTGGATTGAGCCATCGGTGTTGAACGCCCTATCCGTCAGCATGAGAGGCATTTCGAACTGTCCTGAGGGAAGGAGCGGAGCAATGTTATCGTGCTGGGGGTCGCGGATGATGTACATGCCCTCCAGGCCGGCGGCTAAGTTGAGGCGGGTCAGGCCTAGAGCGTGGTCGTGATACCAGAGCATGGTCGGCAACTGCCCGTTGAAATATTCGAAGGTGGTGCCGTCGAATGTCTCACCCGTCCTGGTTTGGTTCCTTGAGAACCAGGACCTCGGAAACCCGTCTGAGTCAGACGGCGTTACGCCTCCATGCAAGTGGGCCACGGTCACGATCGGGCTTTGGAACTGCGGGTAGCCCGGAGGGAAGGGCGCGAACGGAGCCGTGGGTATCGGCGCGTTGTTGGGGTTGGCCGCCATGATCGTGGGATCGACCGGAAACATGTGCGCACCAGAGAGGTTATTGGTGTAGTTCACGAAGATGCGCTGGTCTTTCGTTGTCTCAAAGGTCGGTCCGGGCGACGAGAATACCGTCTGAATGTTTTGCTGCTGGCCGGGCGCTGCAACGTTCGCCGATCCACCGTACGCATACATCTTCGTCTTTGGGAATCCCGGCGGCAAAACCTGCTGGAAAATTGTATTTTCCGTGACCTGATAGATAGGAACGTTTTTGCCCAGCTGCTTGTCGAATTTCGTCCCGCTGGACACAAAGGTCGCAGGTCTGGTCAACTGGTTCACGAACTTCGGAACGGTGCTGGCATCCAGAGGTTGCACGGCGGTGTTGGCGGACCCGGTGGGCATCTTCGACCAGTCCGGCTTGTGCATCGACATGCCTCTGCGCATGTGCTGGGGTGTCGCCGTCTGTTGCGCAGACGGGGCGGATGCCATGCTGTGGGCATGTGCATCGGCAACAGGTTTTCCGGGAACAAGCAACATGCTTGTCGTGGTAGTGGCCTTCGTAGTGGCCGTTTGAGCAAAGGCGCACATCTGTGCAAGCACAAAAACGACCGCGCCTGCCATCGCGCTCAGTTTCAAAATATCACGTCGACTCTTTTTCATGATTCCTCCTTTGAGAGAAAGTCGGGGGCTTAACGTGCCGAGGCGTGATTCTGCCAGCGGCTAGGAGTTGAAACGAGGTAGGACTCCGACCCAAAAGGCATCCCGGAGAGGCCGAAGCGGAAACACTTTAGCCCAAAAGATTAAAAAACTCAAATCATTTATCGGGCTTTTTTAAATTCGGAAAATGTCCCTTTAGATTCAAGAAGATATGCCGGATCTCGTCCGGACGGCATTGCGTCAACGAGGGTAGAACAGCCAAAAAGCGCTTCAGAATCAGGTCTTACAAAAACCAGGTCTGAAGCCGCGTGACGAAACAGTGCTGCAAAAGACCTCGCGCGGCTCCACGCACAACAGACACAAATCAAACGGTTTGCTGGGCACTGCCACCACTGCGCAGTCTTTCTTCAGCCAACGATGAAACGCTGGGGCCGCATTTATCACTAGCTATTCAGAGGCGTCCGGCTCCGCCGGAATCCCTCTGGTTCTTCACTTGGAGCGAGCGTGACTGATCAACAGCCTGAATTTGGATCGTCCAACATACAGGACCAACGAGCACGTGCTCTCCGCTCTGGCCATGGGTGATTTGCAGCCGGGTTTGTATTTTGGTTCAGATCCTGCCGTTGTGCAGGCTTTAATAACGAGTGTGCCATTTTGGGAGTTTCTGGAGTGAAAAGCGTATCTATGCGATCCCGGGCTGAAAGAAAAAAGAGGAGCAATGCGCGGTTGCGCTATTCTCCTTTCGACGCGCCCGTTCGCACCAGAAAACAGAAGCCGCCTGCAAACCCTGAAGTATACTGGTTGGAAAGAACACCAGTGGACTTCTACTCCTTCGATGAAGAATATCTGCGTCGCCTCGGGGCTCGTGATCCTGCGACCGAGGCGCACTTTGTTGCCTACTTCAGCGAGCGCTTGAGGATCACTCTCCGCGCGCGCGGCGTGGACGCGACCACCATTGAAGATGTGCGCCAGGAGACCTTCTACCGCGTATGGGTGGCTGTTCAGTCAGGGAGCGTCAACAATCCCAGCGGGTTCGGCTCTTACGTGCATTCCGTGTGTAAGAACGTCCTGTCAGAAACCCGGCGGTTTGACTATCGCAATCAGCATGATCCTCTCGAATCCACAGACGTTGCCGATGAACAGCTGGGGCTGGACGAGATGATCCAACGCCGGGAACATGGCGCGCTGGTGCGCGCGATACTTTCCGAGCTTCCCGAACGGGACCGCCACATCTTGTACGCACGATTTTTTGAAGAGCGCGATAACGATGACGTTTGCGACGATTTTGGAGTGGACCGCGACTATCTTCGCGTTCTGCTTCACCGGGCCATCAATAAGTTTGGAGAGCTTTACAAGAAAAGAAGCAACTAGCAATCTTTCGTAAAGCGGCTCCGACCATCAGATCTAGGGGTAAGATTATGACGGCAAAAGTTATGGAACACAAAGAAGCAATCAAGAACCTGACAGCGGAACGTTATTTGCTCAACGAATTGACCGCAAGCGATCGCGATGCGTACGAAGAGCACCTGTTCTCGTGTCCTGCCTGTTTTGAGCAGGTCAAGGCCGGCACTGAGTTCGTCGGCCATTTGCGCAGGATCGGCGTGGATGATCCTCGGCCCGCGGTTGCGCCCGGCCTCTTGTCCAGGCTCTCCACCAATGTGGGCCAGTTGTCCACAATCACGGCATTCGGGCTCGTTCTGTTTGTGTCGGGCATTGCTGTCCACCAGAACACGGTGATTTCCAGGCTGAAGGGGCCCGGCCCTGAAATACGTTCTACATTAACGGGTGTTGCTCATGGCGCTGGTGCGGTCCAGGCCGTGGAGGCCACAAAGGGCTCCCGGCTTAGTCTCAGCGTGGAGTATGCGCGGAATGGCGAATTCATCTCCTATCAGGCGCAGGTTCTATCTGCTACAGGCAAGGTTCTGTATCCGGTCGCGCTGCCCGCGAATCAGGTTGGCATCATGGCCTCAATAGCCATGCCGGCCGAGGCCTTGGCGCCCGGGCAGTACTCCATCGTAGTCTTTGGACGCAGGAAT
>JBGPZS010000508.1:0-3214 GCA_041493865.1 Terriglobia bacterium | reverse complement strand
ATTTCATGTCCAAGCGCGCTCCCCTCAGAATCGCCATTGATAGCGGCGGGACCTTCACCGACTGCGTCTGGCTCACACCCCGTCCCGGGCAAAACCGGCGCAGGCCGGGGACCCCGCTTCAGGCTTCCACTCTCTGTATCCTGAAAGTCTTTTCCACGCCTGCTGACCCCGCACAGGCCATTGCGGAAGCCGTCCGCAAGATTGCCGGTGAGGGCAACGATGTAGTGGTCTTGCACGGGACCACCGTTGGTACCAATACGCTGCTCCAGCGCAAGGGCGCCCGCGTCGCTTTCGTGACTACGAAAGGGTTTGAAGACTCCATTGAGATTGGCCGGCAGCAACGCCCCAAGCTTTACGACTTTTTCTTTGAGAAGGACCCCGCCTTGGCGCCGGCGGAGCTGCGCTTCGGCGTCGACGAGCGGACTTCAGCCGAAGGCGTGGTCTTGCGCGCGCCCGATCCTGAGGCATTGGCGGCACTTTCGAGGCAAATTGCCGCGCAGCGGCCACAAGCGATTGCCCTCTCACTATTGTTCTCATTCGCCAATCCGCAAAACGAGCAAGCCGTGGCTGAAGCGCTCGCACAACTCAACCTGCCGCTCTCCATCTCGCACCAGATCCTGCCCGAATTTCGCGAGTACGAGCGGGCCAGTACGGTGCTGGTCAATGCCTACCTGCAGCCGGTGATGCAGAGCTATTTGCAGAAGCTGCAGGATCGCACGGGCCATGGCGGCGGCCGGAGCGGAGCAGCGCGGATTTTTGTGATGCAGTCCAGCGGTGGCATTACTGCGCTCTCCACTGCGGCGGAGCAGCCGGTACGGACGGTGCTCTCTGGTCCTGCGGGCGGTATTGTGGGCGCGGCAGCGGTGGCGCGGCGTAGCGGCTTTGAACGTATCATCACATTTGATATGGGCGGCACCTCCACTGACGTCGCTTTGGTCGATGGTCGTCCGACAACTACCAATGAAGCCGATGTCGCCGGACTCCCAGTACGCGTGCCGGTGCTCGACATTCACACCGTCGGCGCCGGTGGCGGATCGCTGGCGCGCTTTGATGCCGGCGGCGCCTTGCGCGTCGGGCCGGAATCCGCCGGAGCTGACCCTGGTCCAATTTGTTACGGCAAAGGCGACCGTCCTACGGTTACTGACGCTAACCTGCTGCTGGGCCGCCTGCCCGCGGACCAATTTCTTGGCGGCGATTTTCAACTTGATTTGCCGCGCACGCAAAACCTCGTGCCGCAGTGGCTCAAAGCAAACAGCAGCAAGCTCTCGCCGGAAGAGTTTGCCGCTGGAGTGGTCCGCGTGGTCAACGCCAACATGGAAAAGGCGATTCGCGTGGTCTCGATTGAGCGTGGCTATGATTCCCGGCAATTCTCTCTGGTCGCCTTCGGCGGCGCCGGCGCCATGCATGCTTGCGACCTGGCACAGGCCCTGCGTATCCCCCGTGTGATTGTTCCCGCTTACCCCGGTGCGCTCTCAGCGCTGGGTATCTTGATCAGTGACGTTGTAAAAGACCATTCGCGGACTGTGCTGCTCCGTGTATCTCCGTCGGTCAAAGCCGGCGTATCGGCTCTCCCGGCAAAAAAGCTCGATACCGTCTTCGCCGAGCTTCAGCGCAGCATCGCCACGGAGTTGAAGAAAGAAGAGTGGCAGGGAAGAGCGCTGTTCGAGCCGAGCTGTGATCTCCGTTATCGTGGACAGGGTTACGAACTGAATCTGCCTTATACCGCCGATCTGCTCCGGCGTTTCCATGCCGAGCACAAGCGCCGCTACGGCTACAGCAGCCCGGAGCGTGAGGTGGAGATCGTGACGGTCCGTATGCGCGGCCGTGTTGCTTCACCGGAAAAACTCTCTCGTCTGAAAATCCGGGAAGAACAGGGCGCACTCAAGCCCGCGGCGGCGATGGTCCACTTTGCCGGCAGGCGCCACCGGACACAGGTGATCCCCAGGGTTTCAATCAAAGCGGGCAAACGCTATCGCGGGCCGGCGATCATTACCGAGTACAGCGCAACCACGGTAGTTCCGCCGGGACTCTACTGGTACAAAGACCGGGCGGAAAACCTGGTGATCGAAATTTAATAAGGAGCCTTGGGGGGACTTCGCGGGGTTACCGTCCGCGTGAAGCTTTTCTGGCAGTGCGTGTGGTGTGGGTTGGGCTCTGCCGTGCCGGGGCGCCGGTCTTTTGCCGAGGATTGCTCTGTTCAGCCGCCTTCTTGGCCCACATTTTTTCCATTTCGCGCATGTTCTTGGTTTTCATGCCCTAAGCATGACACAGTCACGCTGTTTCAGGCGA
Organism: Terriglobia bacterium; assembly: GCA_041493865.1. GTDB lineage: Bacteria > Acidobacteriota > Terriglobia > Terriglobales > Acidobacteriaceae > Angelobacter. The sequence continues at coordinate 925 of JBGPZS010000508.1, read as the reverse complement.
GCCTGGAACATTCATAAGCAACTATTTCGTGTCTTCGGGGTTTCATCTACGGGCCGGATAAGGCCCGTAACTCTCCTATGGTTGAGGTTGTTTAAAGAGGGCGTCCGTGAGGGGACGCCCTTTTTTCCGTGGCTGCACCTGCCTGGCGAAGTTGCCGGTCGATGACAAAAAACAAGGCGCCCCTTTGCGAGCGCCTGGTTCAGTCTGTGCACGATCATTATGCGACGTCTTTGTCACGTTCCAGTGTGTTGTCGCGATCCTCTTCTTCCTTCTTGGTCCGGTCGTGTTTCAGTTTATCGGCCACGTCGCGGACTTCATCTTTGACCTTGCCTATGGCATTGTGTATCTTGCCCTTGGCTTGTTCAGCCAGACCCTCGGTCTGGGCTTTTTCGTCGCCGGTCCACTCACCCACCTGGCGCTTTGCACGCCCGGCTGCGTCTTCGATCTTTCCCTTGATTCGGTCTTTGTCCATAAATAAGTCCTTCCCTTGAGTGTGGATTGTTTTTTTCGGGTTGTTCCTGTTGTTGTAATGAACGGAAGCGCGGGTAAGGCTTGCCGTTCTCTCCCGTTTGGCAAATTAAGAAAAAATGCTTCGTGTTTCGTGGATCGGCGAGGCTGATTCGCCCTAAACCGCGGCGCGCCTCCCGGTGATCAACTGGAAGACCAGTGCGATCAGCGCCAGCACCAGCAGCAGGTGAATAAACCCGCCCATGGTGTAGCTGCTAACCACTCCTAACAACCAGAGCACGAGCAAAATCACGAACAGAGTCCAAAGCATGGTCACCCCACATTAGCAATCGTGTTAATAGCTTGGAAGCTAACAGGGCCGCAGCGGTTGTAAAGGAATCGAGCATGGCTGAAAGAGAAGGGCTTTGGTTTTTTAGCTCTTGATGCTGGTTGAGGATTTTAATTCCGCCACACGATT
>JBGPZS010000045.1:0-13617 GCA_041493865.1 Terriglobia bacterium | reverse complement strand
TCACCGTGGCCGGGGCAGGAGCATGCGCCTCAAAACTGTTGATCGGCTCAATCTTTCCGTTGGTGGAGATCACGCTGGCAATCTCCTGGCGCACCACCTTTTCCGCGCGAACGGACGTGCCTGCGCGGCGGCGGTTGATTCCGGTGAAAAGCACCACCGCAGCCACCACCAGCAACGCCACCACCACCAGCCGCTTGCGGTCAGGACCGTTATTTTGGTTTTGTTTTGCCATCCGTCAAAGCATTAAAACAGATCTAAGGCCCAAACTTTTAAGTATATCCAAGCCTGCCGCGCCGGCGCAGAAATTCCCGGGCAAGCCTGCACCTGGGGACTACAAAGAGCCACTGCAGATTTGTCTTCCGTGATTCTATCTTAAGATGATCGTCCCCCCGCGGTTACGCCCGGAAAACCCGTTGCTACAATAGAACCGATGTCACATCGTACAGGCTATACCGGTGACCACGCAAAATCCGGACTGGACCACGCTTTCCCCGAAATCGATACCTGGCCCAGCCAGTTTCCCGCTTATGAAATCGTGGTTGACGCGCCGGAGTTTACGTCCGTCTGCCCAAAAACCGGGCTGCCCGACTTCGGCGTGCTGGAAATCCGTTATATGCCCGGAAAGCTTTGCCTGGAACTGAAATCGCTCAAGGAGTACCTGCTGCATTATCGCAATCTGGGCATCTTTCAGGAGAACATCGTCAACCGCGTGCTGGAAGATGTGGTGCGCGCCGCCCGGCCGAAGTGGGCGGTGGTGAAGGGCGTATTTCGCCCTCGCGGCGGCATCGGGACCACCGTGGAAGCGCGCTGGCCCCGGCCAAAGCGCTGACGCGCATGCGCGGACGGTAAGGCCCGGCCTTTTATCCGCCGACTGTGGCTGTCTTTGCAGCAGGTGTTGCAGAAACTGCTGGGGGCGTCTGGTTCTCGGGAAACTTGAATCCTACATATGTACCTGCGCTCAGCCCGAGCAACCCAAGCAGCGTGGGATTGAAGTCCGGAATCGCCAGCTTGGTAAAGACCTGAACGATGAATACGAAAACCAGCACCACCGTCCATGCGATGATCTGAATGCGATGCAAAGACACGCCTTCGCTGCCACAAATGTCCATCCAGAAACCCTTGGAGGGCTCCCGCTTCGGCGACGTTGGTCCAGAGCGGTCAACGAGAGTGGCCGCCACGTATGTGGTGGCGCTAATGCCAAGTAACCCCAGCATGGATAGGGGAATATCAACCGCCGGGTCCCAGGTCATGACAAAAAGAAAGAAATAGGCGCTAATGAGCACCCACGACCACACCGCCATCTGCGTGCGGGCAAGGCTGAATGGTCCCCCCGGGTTGTCACGCAGGAGAGAGGATTTCCTCATGAGCACAATCAGCCCGATCAACGTTCCCAGCCAGAATGCAGCGCAAATGTAGACCCAGGTGGTGGACAGAAGCACAAGCTCAAAAACGCCATGAGTTTCGCCCGCAAGGCCCCCTTCCATGGCCACGCTGGGACGCACACGCCGCGATACTCCCTTGGTCAGCCAGTTTTTCCAGTTCTTTTCTCGAATGATCAGATCGTCCCATGCCGCCTCGGAATCAGCGGTGCGTTGCAGCTTGAAGATCAGTTCGTTCTTGTCCGGATTCGCCGAGACAGGATTGGTTTTGGGCAGCGGCCTGCCATTCAGGAACAAAATCAGCTTCCAGGGCGAATTGTTCTTCGCCGTCCAGTCTTTAAGGTTCGAGATCCTGAGTTTGAGATGGTGCCCCAGCATCTCACTGGAAGATTCAGTGCATTCATCTCCATCGCCAACAACGCATTCTACTGCCAGCTTGAGGTCGCCCTGAGGCGTGGATGGTTGTCCCGCGGGTTGTGCGGCCGGCGTGCCAGGGACCGTGGTCGCCTGTGCGGCCATTTGGTGCGGCACGAGCATCATAGTCGAGATCAGTGCAATCAAAAAGATACGCTTCAAGTCCTGCATTAATCGTCTCCGTGGGGCCAATTCTTGTTGGATAAGGCGCTACCTAGATCGTGAATAGTACCTTGATAATGGATCTGTCCACGAAAATATTAACGGTTTTGCTATGTTTTTCCCTGCTCGTCTTTTTTAGTGCCTGGTCACCCGCTATGCGTGCGCGGGTATAATCCCTCCATCCATGCCGCCAAAACTCTATCCCCGCCTTTTGCTGGCGGTGCTGACCGGACTGAATATTCTCAATTACATTGACCGCAACATTTTGTTCGCGGTGCAGTCCGACGTGAAAAAAGAATTCATGGTGAGCGACGCCAAAATCGGCCTGCTTACCAGCGCATTCTTCTTTACCTACATGTTTGCCGCGCCGCTCGTTGGCTGGATGGGCGATCGCTTTCCCCGCAAAAACATTGTGGTGGTTGGAGTCTTTATCTGGAGCGGCTTCACCTTCCTGACCTGGTTCGTGCACGACTACAACCAGCTTCTTTTCCGTCATGCGATCGTGGGTATTGGCGAAGCCAGTTACGCGACCATCGCGCCCACGCTGATCGCCGACTCGTTTCCGCTCCTGAAGCGCGGCCGCATGCTCTCCATCTTTTTCCTGGGTCTGCCCGTGGGCAGTGCCGCCGGGTATTTTGTGGGCGGCTACCTGGCGCACTACTTTGGCGGCTGGCGCGCCCCGTTCATGGCCGCAGGGATCCCCGGTTTTGCTTTGGCCCTATTGCTCTGGCTGCTCCCCGAGCCTCCGCGCGGCCAGCATGAAGAACACTCGCCGGTCGAGGTTTGGACGCTGCTGCGCGGCCTGGTGCGTAATGGCGCGTTTGTTACGGCAACTCTGGGCATGGCCATGTATACATTCGCCGTCGGCGGCATGCAGGTTTGGATCCCCACATTCCTCCAGCGTCTGCGCGGGTTGGACATTAAGACGGCAAACATCGACTTCAGTTATATCGTGATCATCAACGGCATTGGCGCCACCTTGCTGGGCGGCTGGATTGGAGACCGCCTGCTGAAACGCTACTTCGGCGCCTATTACACGTTTTCCGGCGTGGCCATGCTGATCGCGGTGCCGTTCATGGTTGCCGCCATTTACACCCGCGGCAAGCTGATGTTCCCCGCTATCTTCGCCGCGGTATTCTTCATTTTGATCGGCACCGGTCCCACGAACGCCGCGCTGGTCAATTCCGTAAACGCGAGCATCCGCTCCACCGCGCTGGCCGTAAATGTTTTTGTGATCCATTTGCTCGGCGACGCTTTTTCTCCCACTCTGATCGGCAGGATTTCTGACAAGGCCGGCTCTCTGCAAATTGCCTTCTGGGTGGCCTTCGCCGCTGCCGGCATTTCCGGCATCATCCTGCTCTATGGCGCGCGCTATGCGCCTCGCCTTAAGGTTGCCGAATCATGATCTGGTTTTACTGGATCACCGGGTTGCTGTTAGCGGCGGTCTGGGCGATACCGGTAATCCGCGCAGCCATTTATTTTCGCCACGTGGCCGACCTTACCCTTCCGGAGCATGAGCCGCCTCAGGAAGCGAAGCTGCCGCCGCTGACCATCGTCGTTCCAGCGCGCAACGAGGCTGAAACAATTGAGCCGGCCATGCGCTCGCTTTTGCGCCTTAACTATCCCGATTACCGGATCATCGCGGTGAATGACCGTTCCACCGACGCGACCGGTGAAATCCTGGAAAAGCTCGCTGCATCGGTGGAGTCCGGCGGACGTCTGCGTGTGGTGCACGTCCAGCAGCTTCCAGCCGGTTGGCTCGGCAAGACGCACGCCATGTGGCTGGGGGCAGAACAGGCATTGCTTCTCAACGGAGCCCGGCCCAGTTCAGAGGAAGGTGGCCTGGGCGGTGATTGGATCCTCTTCACTGACGCTGACTGCATCTTCCATCCCGGCTGTCTCCGCCGCGCGCTGTTCTACGCAGTGCGCACCGGGACAAAGCACCTTGCGCTCATGCCCACCGGCATCATGCATTCGCTGAGCGAGCGCATGATGATGTCTTTCCCGCAGGTGGCGGCAAATCTGGCGATGCGGCCGTGGAAGGTGCGGGATCCGCAAGCGCGCGATTTCGTCGGTGTGGGCGCGTTCAACCTGATCAGCCGCCCGGCCTACAATGCCGTGGGCACTTATCAGAAGATGAGCATGGCAGTGGTGGACGACTTGAAACTCGGCGAGGCCGTCAAACAGGCCGGTCTGCGACAGGACATCGTCTACGGCAAAGACCTGGTCAGGGTCCGCTGGCTGATCGGCGCCTGGGGGATTGTACGCAATCTGGAAAAGAACCTGTTCGCCTTATTCCGGTTTCGCATGAGCCTGGCCATCGCCGCGTGCCTGGCCGTGCTGTTGATCTGCGTGTGGCCGTTTGCAGGAATCTTTCTCGCTCCAGGACTGGCCAAAACGGGGTTTGCGGTGGCCATCCTGATGGTTCTTGGCATGCACTTGATCACCGCGCGAGTCTCCACCATCTCGCCGCTCATTTTCCTCACTTTTCCGCTGGCGGCCCTGGTCTTTGTCACTGCGGTCTTGCGCTCCTCGTATGTTGCTTTGCGCGATGGCGGCATCACCTGGCGGGGAACAAAATATTCACTGGAGGAGTTGCGGAAGAAGGGGTGAATCTTTGGGAAGGATTCACCCGTGGATGCATTTCATTTCGCCGGCGCGTTTGCCGGATTGCTTGCGCTTGCCGGGGCGCTGACAGAAAGAGTATAGACAGAAGGGCCCATGGTCAGTGCATACTCGCCGGGCTCAAGCGGGGCCTGGGTCGTCACCTTATAGGAGGAACTGCCAAATTGGGCCAAAGTCAACGGTAAGCCCGTGTTCGGCAGGAAATCTCTGCGTTTCCACGTTCCTATCTCATACTCGCGCCAGCCATCTTTCACGGTGAACCGGTAGAGTTTGGCCCTTTGCGCCGCCTCGCCAGTGGCTTTGAAGACGAAGGTGGCTTTGTCACTGCTGGTGATGTGGAAAGTTGAAACCGGCCCCGATACCTTCACGCTGTCGGTGACGCTGGCCCACCCGGTCCCTCGATGCCTCTTGTATTCCTCCTTAGGAAGCTCTTTCAACGCCTGAGTGGCTGGTTCCAGATAGAAGAACACGCCGATGGACTCGGGTTCGGATGGTTTGTTGGTGTCTGTCTGGGCAACGCAGAGACTGATTGAGCAAGCGAGTACGGCCAGCCATTTGTGCAGGGACAAGCAGGATTCTCCTTGGATTTGAGTTTTGAAATCTCCAGGAGTGATGAGGGCACGGCACTCCCTCGCGCTCCTAAAGGCATAGTGAATGAGAGTGCCCAATCGTTACATGAATTCGAGCTTTTTTGCAAAATTCGCGGCTGTTTCTTATCTGCGAAATCAGCGGCAATGTCCTACCGGAACAAATTCTTCAAAATGAAAATCGCGTTGGCCGGGCGCTCCGCCAGGCGGCGCATCAGGTAGGGATACCACTCGGTGCCGAACGGGATATACACGCGGCAGCGCCAGCCTTCTTTGACCAGCTTCTGCTGCAGGTCACGGCGGACGCCATAAAGCATCTGGAATTCAAAGGCCGAGGCCGCGATCTTTTCTTTCTGCGCAAACTCGATCGTGGCGCGGATCATGTTCTCATCGTGCGTGGCAATCCCATGATAGACACCGCTCTTCAGCAGCATCTTCATCAGCTTGACGTAATTCGCATCGACATCCAGCTTCTTCGGAAAAGCGATCTCCGGGGCCTCTTTGTATGCGCCCTTGCACAAGCGTATGCGGACCCTCTCCGCCAGCAGTTGCTCGGCGTCCTTCTCGCTGCGAAACAGATACGACTGAATCACCGCGCCCACGTGCCCGGCATTTTCCTGCTGGCGGTGCAGGCGATGGACAAAGTCGAGTGTCCGCTGCGTGTAGGCTGAGCCTTCCATGTCAATGCGAACAAAACTGTTGACCCGCGCCGCATGCTGCACCACCCCGGACGCGATCTCATAGGCCATGCTCTCATCCACATCCAGGCCCATGTGCGTGAGCTTCAGGCTTACGTTGGCGTTGAGCGCTTGCGCCTGCATCTGGTCCAGCATCTGGTGGTAGAGCTGCGCGCTGTGCCGGGCTTCCTCGGCATTGGTGACGTTTTCGCCCAGATTGTCGACGCTCACGCTCAGCCCCAGCTTGTTCGTCGCCTGTGTAGCTGCCAGCGCGTCTTCAATCGTGGTGCCGGCGACAAACCGGCGGGAAAGGCGCTGGCCAATCCATGTCTTCTCCGCCGCTGAGCGCAGAGATTTGCTTTCTGAAAGGGAGATGAACGCGGCCCTTAACAACGGCGCTCCTGGATTGATTGAGGTGATTGCATAGAAGGGAACTTACTTTTTTAACATACCTGTGGGAATCGAAGAAATGTCTGGATTTGGTAATTGAGTAATTTGGTAATTGGGTAAATTGCAGTGATCTCGGATTATGTCGATAGCAATTACCAAATTGCCAATTTACCCAATTACTCAATCTTGTTATCTTCCGTGTTCTTCCAAAAACTTCTCCGCTTCCATCGCGGCGGCGCAGCCAGAGCCGGCGGCGGTGATGGCCTGGCGATAGCGGCGGTCCTGCACGTCACCGCAGGCAAAGACGCCGGGCACGCGCGTCATGACGAAATCATGGGTCTTGAGGTAGCCGTCCTGGTCCATATCGAGCTGGCCGGCGAACATCTTGGCGTTGGGTTCGTGGCCAATGCCCAGGAACATGGCGCTGGTGGGGAAGTCCCAGACCTTCCCGGTCTTTACGTTGCGCAGTTTCAACGCGGTCACTTCTTTCTGGCTGGCGTCGTAAATGTCTTCCACCGCGGTATCGGTAAGGAATTCGATTTTCTCGTGTTTGCGGGCGCGGTCCAGCATGATCTTGGAGGCACGGAAGCGGTCGCGACGGTGGATGATGGTGACCTTGGTGGCAAAGCGGCTGAGGAAGAGAGCTTCCTCCATGGCAGAGTCGCCGCCGCCGATTACCGTAATGGGCTTGCCTTTGAAAAAGAACCCGTCACAGGTGGCGCAGGAAGAGACGCCGTGGCCGATCAGCGCGTGTTCATTGGGCAGTCCCAGCCAGCGCGCCGAGGCGCCGCTGGCGATGATGAGCGTGCGCGTTTGGACGGTCTGGCCGCCTCCGAAATCCAGTTTGAACGGCCGCTCACTCAAATCGGCTTTTACCAGGTGCCCGCGCAAGTATTCGCTGCCAAAACGCGCGGCCTGCTTGCGCATGTTCTCAATCAACTCCGGGCCCTGGATGCCGTCGGGAAATCCGGGGAAGTTTTCCACCAGCGTGGTGAGCGAGAGCTGGCCTCCCGGTTCGTGGCCTTCAATCACCAGAGGTTTCAAGTTGGCGCGCGCCGCATAGATCGCGGCGGTCAGGCCGGAGCAGCCGGTCCCCAGGACCACTGTATCGCGAACCGAGTTTTCCATGGCTTCCATTAGATTCGTTGCTTTCGATTTAGTTTCAGCGCTTTGGGGCGGTTTTGGGCGTGGGATTGAGCCAGGCAATGTCGGAACGGAAGGCGTTGCGCAGTCCCAGCGCCGCGCGATATTGCGCCATGATGTCCGACGCGTGGTGAAACACCGGCTCGTATGCGCTCTGATCGACGTCAGGGCAGCGGGTGAGCACCGCGGAACCCTTGTTCAGCCTCTCAATCCTCACGCGCGAGGTTGGCGTATCCACCTGCAGCACGGCCAGCGGCGCCGCGGCGCCGGCGGTAACGCGGTTTTCCATCACCACCTCAAGAAAATCTTTGGGATCACGCGCGCGCAGCACCAGGATCTCAATCGTGTTCGTGGAGTCCGTGCTCATCGAGTACTGCGCCGTCAACAACTGCGACTCCGGCGCAAAATCACGGCGCACGCGCACGTACTTTGCGTCGGGCGCGTCTTTCATCGTGGTGCGTCCGCGGGAAATCTCAAAGTCGGCGCTGAAAGCCGGTTTGGCCTGGACCGCCGCCAGAGCGCCATTGATGATCGCCTGTTCCTCGGCGCCCGGGGTGCAGACGTTCAGATAGTTCACCTTGACCTGAGGCTTGCCTTCCGGCTGTTGCTGCTGCGCGGGCGGCTGTGGCTGCTGTGCCCAGGCGGCGCCGGCCAGCAAAAATGCGATGGTAAGTGCATGTCTCAACACGGTTGGATTGTAGCATTCGCTCTTTCTGAAATCCCGAACGTAGCTTCTTCTGAAACCCCGAAGCGAAGCGAGGGCCCCTATAGCAACACGAATCTAATCAGGGCCACGAATCCCACAAACAAATCAACTCCATTCGCAATCTTCGCTTGTATTCGCGGCCAAACCTGTTCTCCCTAAGTTCATTCAAGGCCATAGGGGTCCCTCACCCGCTTTGCGGGATTCGGGATTTTAGAGAAAACTCACATCGCAACTTAGGGGTGCTACCGCTTCAGATAGCTATCCACCCACCCATTCACGGTCTTGTACCAGAGCTGGCTGTTTTGCGGTTTTAGCACCCAGTGTCCCTCGTCGGGGAAGTAGAGCATTTTAGATGGGACCTTCAGCCGCTGTAGTGTAGTAAAGAGCTGGAAACCCTCGGAAACGTCAAGCCGGTAGTCGAGCTGGCCATGGACAACGAGCGTCGGCGTCTTGAACTGCGCGGCAAAAAGATGCGGTGACCACTTACGGTAACCTTCCAGGTTGGTCCAGGGCGTGCCTTTGAACTCCCACTCCGGGAACCACAGCTCTTCCGTGGTGCCATACGCGCTTTCGGTATTGAACATTCCGTCATGCGACACAAGGCATTTAAAGCGGTTTGTATGGCCCAGGATCCAGTCAATCATGTAGCCGCCGTAGCTGGCGCCCAGGGCGCATTCGCGGCTTTTGTCGATGAACGGATAGGTCTTCTCGGCGTAGTCGAGCCCGTTCATCAGGTCGATGTAGGGCTTGCCGCCCCAATCGGCATTCACGCCGTCCACAAACGCCTGGCCGTATCCGGTGGAGCCGCGCGGATTGATCATGATCACCACGTAGCCATCCGCGGCAAAGAGTTCGGCATTCCAGCGGTAAGACCACTCATCGCCCCACTGGCCTTGCGGGCCGCCATGGATCAGGAACTTCACCGGATACTTCTTGTCTTTGTCGAAGTCGGGCGGTTTGAGCAGGAAACCCTGAACTTTGGTCCCGCCCGCGCCGGCAAACCAGAACGGTTCCACCGGCTGCATGGCGACATGCGCCAGCACGGCGTCATTCATGTGGCTGATCTGCTCCACCTTCTTACTGGCGAGGTCCATCTTGTAGATTTCGTTCGGAGCTTGCGCCGAGAGTCGTGTAAAGACCAGCGTTTTACCGTCCGGGGTGACGCTCAGGTCATCGTTCACGCCGCGGGTGATCTCCTGGATGGCGTGGCTGCTCGCGGTGGTCGCGGCTCCGACCAGCGCGGCTTGGAGATCGAGGAGGTAGATGGGCGACTCGCCCTTGTTCGATGAGCTGAAGTAGATGGATTTCGAATCGGGCGTCCAGGCAAACGATTCCACCCACTGGTCAAAATCTTCTGTCAGGTTCTTGATCTCACCGGTCTTGCGATCGTATGCAACCAGCCTGAAGCGGTCGCTTTCATAGCCGGCACGCTTTTGCATGCGCCACGCCAGCCATTTGCCATCGGGAGAATAGAGCGGTGTGGAATCGCCGCCCGGGCTGGTGCTGACTTTTTTTGGATCGCCGCCCGTAATCGGGACTACAAAGATGTCGTTGTTGGTGCTGGTTGCGCCTACTTCGTCCCAGTTGCTGGTAAACGCCACTTCTTTTCCATCCGGAGAAATGGCGTAGAGGCCCTGGCCGCGCAGGCTGAAGGGTGGGACGTCGTGGTCGCCGGGCGTCAGGTCTTTGGCCACGCCGCCCTCCGCGGGAACAACAAACAGATGGCTGCGCTTGGAGTTGCTGTAGTGGTTCCAGTGGCGGAAGAGCAGGTGATCGAAGACCATGGCCTTGACCTTGGAATTGGCGCGCGTCTCGTCACTGGACTTGTTGCACGCGTCATCCACGCAGCCGGGGTACACATCCGAGGTAAAGACAATGTTCTTGCCATCCGGCGACCAGATAGCGCCATCGGCTTCGGTTGAGATGTTTGTGATCTTTTTGGGAACGCCGCCCGGCATCCCCGACGCGGGCTCAAAATTGTTGGTCCACACCTGCGAACCGCCCTCCGCAGAGCTGATGAAGAGATAGCTCTTGCCGTCAGGCGACCACAGGCCGCCGCTTTCCCCTGCAGAGGTGGAGGGAAGCTGGTGGGCTTCGCCGCCAGCCAGAGGGACCACCCACTGGTGTGGTGTCCGTTTATTTTCCTTCAAGTCGACGTCCATCGCGCCAAACAACACCCATTTCCCGTTGGGCGAGACCACCGGTCCGCCAATCCTCTTGAGCGACATCATGTCCTCAAACGTGAAGGGCTTTTTGGCCGGGGACTGAGCAGAAAGCTGAACAAAAACCCCTCCCATGAGTAAAATGATGATGACTGAAACAATTGAAAGCGTGAAACGGCGCATAAGAAACGCCAGTGTAAAGCCTTTTAGGGTTTGAGGCCAGCATGCAATCAAGGCACTCCGTAGCGTTCGTGCTCTCACGTTTTCAGTTCAAGACTCTAATGAAGGAAGCTGCATGAATTTTTTCAAGGCTGGTCTGCGCGCCGTTCTAATCCTTGCTTTACTGCTGATGCCTGCTGTTCTTCGGGCCGATACCAACTGTGATGACGGCGCCGGCCCGCTCAATTCCGCCCAACCCCAGGGCATGACCCCGCTGGAGATCATCCAGAAGTTTGCCGCCCGCGAGGAGATTTTCCGCCAGGCGCGGAACAACTATGTCTATACCCAGGACATCACCGTCCAGGAACTCGACGGCAACACCGTCAGCGGCGAGTTCCGCCTGGTGCAGGACATTACGTATGACGACAAAGGCAAGCGCATCGAAAATGTCACTTTCGCGCCGCAAAATTCATTGCGGCAGTTGGCCCTGAGCCGGGAGGACTTTGAGGATTTTCGCACCAAGATGGCCTTCATCATGACCACCGAGGACCTGCCCCACTATAACCTGCTCTACGTCGGGCAGCAGCACCTGGACGAAATCGATGCCTATGTTTTTGATGTCGCGCCCAAGACCATCGAAAAGGGGCAGCGCTATTTTCAAGGACGCATCTGGGTGGAAACCCACGATCTCCAGATCGTGAAGAGCTGCGGCAAGACCGTGCCGGAAACCGTGGCGAACACAAAAAAGAAGAAGAACGTGGAGGAGAACCTCTCCCCCAAGTTCGTCACCTACCGTGAACAGATTGACGGCCAGTACTGGTTTCCCACGTACATCAAGGCCGATGACACGCTGCACTTCCGCTTCACCGACGTTCATCTGCGCGAGATCATCAAGCTCACGAATTACAAACGCTTTGGCGCAAAGACGACGATCATTTTTAAGGGCGAGGCCAAGGAAGATCCTAAAGGGCCTGATAAAGCGCCTGACAAAAAGCCGTAAGAGCAACTCGGTGCTTAATACCAAAGGGCCATCCACCGCGGGATGGCCTTTCATTTTGATTTGTTTATTGGCTGGACTCCAGGCTACCGCGGTCGCGCGCTCCGCATCCAACCGCCTAGAAAACCCGAGGAAAACCCCATGAGGTACCCGAAACTCACGTTGCGTGTGTGTGTGCCGATTTTCGTTTTGCTGCTTCCATTGGCACTGGCGGCAGAAACGAATTGCGAAGCCGGCAACGGCCCGCTGAATACAGCGCAGCCGCAAAGCATCAGCGTACAGGAATTGATTCAGAAGTTTGCCGGACGCGAAGGCATCTTCAAGGATGCGCGCAACCGGTACACCTATACGCAGGAGGTCATCGTCCAGACCCTGGAGGGTGACACGGTAGACGGGGAATTCCGGGAGACCACTGAAATCCTCTATGACGATCAGGGCAAGCGCCTCGAGAAGGTCACCTTTGCGCCACAGAATACGCTTACGCGCATTGGCATCACCAAAGAAGACTATGACGATTTCCGCAACCGCCTGCCCTTTGTGCTGACTACGCAAGACCTGGGTCAATACAACATTCTGTATGCCGGCCAGCAGCGCGTCGACGAGCTGGATGCGTACGTATTCGACGTTGCGCCCAAGAAAGTTGATAAAGATGGGCCGCGCTTTTTCCAGGGGCGCATCTGGGTGGACAATCGCGATTTTCAAATCGTCAAGACTTGCGGCAAGAACGTCCCGGACACTCATAAGAAAGACCAGGAGAACCTTTCCCCAAAATTCGTGACCTATCGAGAACAGGTGGACGGACAATACTGGTTTCCCACTTACACCAGCGCCGATGACTTCCTGCACTTCAAAGGCGGCGACATACGCGTGCGCGAGATTGTGAAATACAAAAACTACAAGCGCTTTGGCGTGAAAACCCGGATCATCTACGGCGGAGAGGTCAAGGGCGGTTCAGAACCCAAGTGAAATCGGTAATTTGGTAAATGTGTAAATTGAAAAATCAGCCATTAGGGGTTAGTCCAAAATGTCGTATATTGGCGGCGCTTTTGCCAAAAGCTAAGAGCCAGGGGCTAATGGCTGATTTTACCCAATTACCAGCTTACCCATTTACCAATTCTCAATGATGCAGCAGCCACATCAGCCAGCCCGCCACAAACAGCCCGCCCACGGACATGGCGAAACAGTATGCGCCGTAGCGGACCATCTCCCTGGGTGAGTTGCGCTGGGTAATGCCAAACACAATGGAGAAAAAGAACGCGAACATCGCTGCCGCGCTGAAGTGAGAGAGTTGCAGGGCCAGAATCATTGTTTCTTCCCGATGGCAATGTGATAGGCGTCTACGGCGGCCATGATATTCAAGAGTCCCGCGACCACAATGAATTTAGTTCCGTAGTCGGCGTTGGCCGAGGTGATTGCGGTACCGCCCCATTCAAAGATCCGCGCCAGAAAGTAAAACCCTCCCGCGCCCAGGTCGCCGATGAATCCCAGAATGTCCAGCAGATCGCCGGTGTTGGATTTATAAACTTTTCCCTGCATGGCCACGCCGAAGAAGAACATGCCCGCCACGGCAGCCAGCAGCACCAGGCCGCGTATCCAGCGTTTCTGGACCAGGTGGCCTGCCCCGGGAATCAGCCACCCGATGGCCGGCGCCAGGGCGGCCATGGGTGTGAATGGAACAGCTGCGGTTGTGGGTTGCGCGTCCGGTATAGTTGTCTCTGTTTTCGCCATCAAATAAGGACCAGTTCGTTCTGTATTTTACCTGTTACTTCAGCCGCGCCGTTGCGGATGAGGACATTCACCTCACTGCGCACGCCGAATTCCGGCAGATAAATGCCGGGTTCGATGGAGAAGCAGGTGTTGGGAATGATTTCGCGGTCGTCCTTGGTTTCCAGGTTGTCCATGTTGGCGCCGTTGCCGTGCACGTTTACGCCGATGGAATGCCCCGTCCGGTGGGTGAAGTATTGCGCGTAACCGGCGTTCGTGATGTGCTCCCGCGTCGCCTGGTCCACCTCCCAGCCCGCAATACGCCGCTTGCCGGCGAAGGCCTCCTGGACTTTTTTGATGCCCGCATCGCGCGCGCCGCTCACGATATTGAAAATCTCAACCTGCTTTTCCGATGGCGTGCCGATCACTCCGGTCCAGGTAATGTCGTAATAAACCGCATTGGGCGTGCTCTTCTTGGCCCATATGTCCAGCAGGACGTGGTCGCCCGGCTT
>JBGPZS010000491.1:0-3385 GCA_041493865.1 Terriglobia bacterium | reverse complement strand
CGGCCTGCAAGAATGACGGTGGGACTTGTTTCGCCATGAAAAATGGCGACATCAGAGCGCCCACCAGCAAAAACGCGCAGACGAGCGAGTGCAGCGCAACCTTCACGCGAGAAACTGTCCGGGCACGGTGGAGATAGTCTGCTGTGAGCAGCGCGGCTGCCGGGATCGCAGGCAGGATATAGCCGGGCAGCTTGGCTCGGGAGATGCTGAAGAAGATGATCGGAACGACGACCCAGACAAACAGGAAGCTGGACAAACCATCATCGGTGGCATCAAACGGCTGTTCTGGATTCGAACGCCAACGCTTCACTGCGTCGCGCCCGGCATCCACCAGCGCGGGCAAAGCAAAGACCGTCCACGGCAGTGTAGCCAGCAGGAAAACAGGAATGTAATACCAGAACGGCTGCGCGTGCTGGTAGAGATTGGTGCCGAAGCGCTCCAGATTATGTTCGATGAAAAAGACGCGGAAGAATTGCGGAACCCTGTGCTGGACTGCCATGAACCAGGGCAGCACGATGGCAAAAAACAACAGAAAGCCGGGGACAGACAGGCTGCGGAGAAAGATCTTGCCATCGCGGCGCAGGGCCGCGTACGCGCCAACAATCAGCACAGCCAGCACCGGCGCCACCGGTCCTTTGGCCAACGCGCCCACGCCCAGCAAGCCATAGAACAACACCAGCCAGAACTTCTTGTCCGTCTGGCTCCAGGTCCACCAGTTCATCATTGCCAGGGCAAACGGAGCGGAGACCAGCATGTCAGTGGAAGCGCCGCGGCCAAAGCCAATCATCCCCGCCGAAGACGCCGCGATCATGGCCGCATCCAATTCGGCGGCAAATCGGAAACGCCGCATGAAAAAAAAGATTCCCATAACAAGCGCTGTGGCATGAAAAGCCGCGGGAACGCGTGCGGCCCAGTCGCTGACGCCGAAGATGCTGTAGCTGTTCATGATCTTCCAGTACAGCAAGGCCGGTTTTTCCAGCCAGGGCGACCCGTTCAGCGTGGGTACGATCCAGTCATGCCGGGCCAGCATCTCGCGGGCGATCTGGGCATAGCGCGGCTCATCCGCGCCCGTCAGGCCGAAGGCTCCCAGGCCGAAAAAGAAAAAGAAGGAGCACACGCCCAGGACGAGCGCAAGCTGCACCACCAGCAATTTATTGCGGTCATTCATGAAATGGGCATCGGCGGCAAGGCAAGTACCGGTTCGATTGTATGCAATTGTGTCAACCCAGGTCAGGCGAATGGCGCTGCAGCTCGCTTAAGACGCGTTGCGCAGCTTCCTGGACCGGGCCTTCCGTGGAAAAGCCGCCGGCACACTCATGTCCGCCGCCGCCGAACTTTTCCGCGATCTGGGCCACATTCACCGCGCCCTTGCTGCGGATGCTGACCCGAATGCGCTCTTGCGCGACTTCGCGGAAGAATATCGCCACCTCGACCCCGGAGATGCCGAGCGCGTAGTTGACCAGGCCTTCGCAGTCTTCATCCAGCGCGCCGCAGCGTTCCATGTCCTGGCGGGTAACGGACATCCAGGTAACCGCGCCATTGCGCTCCAGCCGGGAGAGCGCCGCGCCCAGCAGCCGCATCTTTGACGTTGGGCTGGAGAAGTAGACGTTCTGCGCAATTTTTCCCGGGTCCGCTCCGTGCTCCACCAGATACTTGGCCAGTTCGAAGGTACGGGCGTTGGTTCCCGCATAGCAGAATGAGCCGGTGTCAGTGAGGAGAGCGGTGTAAAGACAGGTGGCGATCTCCGGCGTGAGCTTGACCTGCGTTGCCTGGGCCAGCCGGAAGATCAGTTCGGCCGTTGCCACTGCTGTGTGATCGATCCAGTTGACGTGGGCAAAGGGCTTGGAACTGACATGGTGGTCAATATTGATCAAAAAACGGTCTTCCAGTCCATGCAGGCGGGTGCGCTGAATGCTGTCACATTCCAGGATGATCGCGGCATCAAAATTGCCGTTCACCTGGGCAGAATGAACAATGGTTTCCGAGTGGGGCAACGGCTTGTAAATGACGGGAACGCTGTCTCTCAGCACGACCTCAGCGCTCTTGCCCATCTTGCGCAGGACCTGGGCGAGCGCCAGCGTTGACCCGATAGCATCGCCATCGGGGCGCGCGTGCGAAGTCACCAGAAAACGCCGCCGCTGTTGAATCTCCTGTAAGACCTGTTCGAGCTCGTCCATCGTCCCTTACTTTTTTTTGCGTTTCTTGAGCCGGCCCAGAATGTCATCGATTCTGGAACCGTATTCCTGCGAGCGATCGAGTACGAAGATAAGTTCCGGCACGTGGCGCACGCCCAGCCGAATCAGCAGTTCGCGCTTGATATACCCCTTGGCCGCGTTGATGGCCGTTATCGTCTGCTCCGCTTCGCGATCATCGCCCGCAACTTCAATGTATACGCGCGCGCTCTTGCCATCGGGCGCGAGCACAATTTCCGTAACGTTGCACAGGGCAATCCGCGGGTCGCCCAGCTCACCTTCAATGATTACGCCGATCTCTTCCTTCAGCGTCTCACCCACGCGCTCTCTGTGGTGCTGCTTGCCCCGTTGTTCCGGCATGGCTTTTACATCCCTGCGAAAAACCTATGAGAATACCAGAGAAAACGCGGGGAAGGAATAGGGTAAGTGATCGGGGGAATCTGGTGATCGCGCGTGATCGGGTGATCTAATTTCGTTTGGGAAAGGGCCGTCGACTGGAATGGCTTCTCAAACTGATCTCGGGATCTCTCAGTCTGTTCAGATCACCCGATCACCAGATCTCAAAAAATTTCAGCTCTCTAAATAATCCATGAACGAATCCACCACCTCCGCGCCAACGTTGTTCGCCAGACGCACGGCGGCGCGTTCCACGTTCTGCATCAGGCCTTCCAGATAGTCCCGCGAGTCGGAGATGCTGACGGCGCCCAGGGTGGCGCGCTGCCAGAGGTCGGTGACTTCGATTTCCGCAATGGAAATGTTGAATGAATTGCGCAGGCGGTCTTTGACGCTGCGCACCACCTGGCGTTTGTCTTTCAGCGAGTGTGCACCTTCAATACGCAGTTCCAGTTTAAGGTAGGCAATCGGCATTCAGATCAGCTACTGCTTCGGGCCTTCACTTCTTCTGATGTCAGCCCGTAAATCGGCGGCGTGGCGATCCCCAGCATGCCCAGGTAGATGTAAATCTGCGCCCGGTGATGCACCTCGTGCTCCACCATGGCGCGCAGCCACTTCCATACGGTGATAGGGACGCCGCCGGGAGTCACGCATTTCTTCTGCAGGTCTTCGGTGGAGAGGCGGCTGAAAATCTCCACGGACTCCTGGTGCATCCGGTTGAAGAATGCCAGGACGTTTTCCGGCCCGTCCGCCAGTTGCGTTCCATATGCCAGTTCCGGGCCGTGGCCGGGATAGCGGCT
>JBGPZS010000338.1:0-4890 GCA_041493865.1 Terriglobia bacterium | reverse complement strand
TTACATGATTGTCCTTCTCCGTGTTCCTCTGCGTCCTCTGTGGTGGAATCTGGTCTTGGCTTTGCTGTGCGCCAGCTTGCTCTCCTGCGCCAAGAAGCCTGATGCGGACACGCTGGTGGTGATTATTGAAAGCAGTCCGGCAAACCTTGATCCGCGCATCGGCAAAGATGCACAGTCTGAGCGCATTGATGAATTGATCTTCGATTCGCTGGTCCGCAAAGACGAGCACTTCAAGCTTCTGCCCGGCGTGGCTGAGAGTTGGGAGGTCCCTGACGCGCAGACTTACATTTTTCATCTTCACCACGGCATTCGTTTTCACGATGGTCGTCCGCTCACCGCGCGCGACGTGAAGTGGACTCTGGACACGATGCGCAACGGTTCCCTGATGACCCTGAAAGGCGCTGCATACAAGCTGGTTGACGCCGTAGAGACGCCGGACGACTTTACAGTGAGAATCCATCTGAAGGAGCCCTTTGCTCCGCTGCTGTGGAACCTGACCGGCGGCGCGTTTGGCGTGGTGCCATATGGGAGCGATAAGGACTTCAATCGTGCGCCCATCGGATCAGGACCATTCCGGTTTGTGCGCCTGTCGCCTGACAGCGAGGTGGTCCTGGAGCGCAATGACGGCTACTGGGGCGAGCACGCCAGGGTCCAGCGGCTGCGCTTCAACATCGTGCCGGACACCACCACGCGCGCACTGGAGTTGCGCAAAGGGAGCGCTGACATCGCCGTTACTTCGTTGACGCCAGACATCGTGAACACGCTCAAGCGTGAATCCAATCTCAGAATCATCGAGCAACCCGGGTCGAGCCTGCAATATCTGGCGTTCAATCTGCGCGATCCCATCCTCAAAGACGTGCGTGTGCGCCAGGCTCTTGCTTATACGATCGATCGCGGTCCCATACTGCATTACGTTTTCGGCGATTTGGGACGCCTGGCCGACAGCCTTCTTCCGCCGGAACATTGGGCCTACAACGGCCAGGTAGCGCGCTACCCTCACGATCCCGCAAGAGCGAACGAGTTGCTTGACGCGGCCGGCTATGCGCGCGGCAAGGACGGCGTTCGCTTCCACCTGACCATGAAGATCTCGACCGCCGAGGAATCAACGCGGCTGCTGGCCGCCGTACTGCAACAGCAACTCAAGCAGGTGGGCATCGCGCTGGGCATACGCAGTTTTGAGTTTGCCACGTTCTTCTCCGATGTGATTAAGGGCGAGTTCCAGCTCTATTCACTGCGCTGGGTCGGCTACAGCAACCAGGACCCAGACATTTTTGAAGATGTATTCCATTCCGCCAGCTTTCCGCCAAAACGCGACAACCGCGGCTACTATTCAAACCCGAGGCTGGACCAGCTGATCGATGAAGGGCGGAGGACCACGGACCAGCAAAAACGCAAACAGATTTATGACGAGGTGCAGCGCATCGTGGCCGAAGAGCTGCCTTACATCAACCTCTGGTATTTCGACAATGTTGTGGTGCACTCAGCCCGTGTGCGGAATTTGCATCTGGGTCCCGCGGGAAATTACGACTTTTTGACGGCGGTGGAGTTGGCGCAATAGGTGGATGTTAGTATCAAAGATTCGAAACGCATGCAGATTCTCTTTATTGGCGACATATTCGGCAGCCCGGGGCGCAAAATCGTGCGCGACCATCTGGGCCACGTGGTGGAAACCAACAAGGTCGACCTGGTCATTGCCAACGCGGAAAACGCGGCCGGCGGCTTCGGGCTTACACCGGCCATTGCCGACGAGCTGTTTGACCTGGGATGCCATGTGCTCACCACCGGCAACCACATCTGGGACAAGCGCGAGATCGTGGAATATTTCAATTCGGCGAATGGGGACCCGAAAGGGCGGGCCAGGAAGGTATTGCGTCCGGCGAACTATGCCGAAGGCGTTCCCGGCGTCGGCGTGTATGAAGGCTCCACGCCGCCGGGCCAGAGTTTTGCCGTGATCAACCTGCAAGGCCGCGTCTTCATGCAAGATACTGACGATCCGTTCCGCAAAGCCGACGCGCTGCTGGCCAAGGTCACCAGCAAAGTGGTGATCGTGGATTTCCACGCGGAAGCGACCTCAGAAAAAATTGCCCTGGGCTGGTATCTTGACGGCCGGGTGACAGCGGTACTAGGCACGCATACCCATGTGCCGACCGCGGACACAAGAGTTTTGCCGAACGGGACGGCGTATCAGACTGACGTCGGCATGACCGGCCCGTATGACAGCGTGATCGGTGTGCAAAAAGAGCAGGTCCTGCAACGATTTCTTACCGGATTGCCAGGACGCTTTGAGGCAGCCAAAGGAGACCCGCGTTTCTGCGCGGTGCTCATTGGTTGTGATGGCGCCACCGGGCGCGCGCATTCGGTGCAACGGCTGATGCTGGGAGAATAACCAAAATAAAAAGAGGCAGCCACGGGCTGCCCCTTTCAGGTCCTTTTCCCACCTATTGCTTCTTCGCTGCAGGACGCTTGGCTGGGGCGCCTTTTTTTACCGGGGTCTTGGGCGTGGGTTTGGCCACCGGCAGTTCACCTTTCGTCATGGTGAACATGAACGGGTCCGGCGTGTATTCAGAGATTACACCGATCACGTCTATCGTAGCGCCGGGCGCCGGCGGTTTGACCATCGGCTTATCCATGGTAACGCGCATATCAGCCTTGTTGGCCGTCTGGTTGTCGTCACTGAGGGCCACTTCCAGCGTGCTGGCGTCGGGCACGGCAATCACTTTGACCGGAATCTTCAACTTGGCTTCGCCGTTCTTTTCTTTCGATTGAATTTCCTGCCACACCTGCTCGGCCGCAGTCTTGTTGGCCGGGGTTTTGTCACGACAACCGAGCACCAGCTCCCAGTCACTGAAGGAGAGCGCTGCGGCGCCGTTCTGTTGCACGGCCTGCGCGGCAAGGTCGCACGGCGTGGGGGCAAGAGGAATACTGGCGACAAAATTGTCCGGTGGGGCCGTCTGGGTTGCAGCCGCCGCTATGCGCTGGTTCCAGTCGTCGGTATTGCCGTGATATTTCTTGTACTTGGCCAGGAAATAGGGCGACCAGGCCTGGAAAGCCTGCGGATTCTGCGTCTGCGCGGCACTGAGCGCCTTGGCGCCATACCAGAAGCCAAGCGGGTTCATCGGGTTCGACTGGAGCAGAGCGATGGCCATCTGGTAATTGTTCGCCAGATCGTTGGGATCGACTTTCAGTGCCTGCTCATAAAACTTGGTTGCGTTGGCATAGTCCTGCTGCTGCAAAGCGCCAAACGCGGCCGTCCCGGCAAAGATGAGCAACATCTGGTTGCGCAACTTTTCCGCATCCGCAGCAGAAATTCCCTCGGTCGGTTTCCAGTTCTGCAACTGCTGCAAGCCGCGCTCGGCGTCTTCACGGGCCTTCTTGCCGGTGGCCGCGTCCTTGATCTGGTTGCGCTCAATGAAAACCACGATGGCTAGAGCGCGCACATGGCCCGGATCAATCTGCAGGATCTGCCTGGCAATCTGCTCCACTTTCTGCTGGTTGCCGGCCTGCTGGTAGCCGTTCATGGCCTGCTCCATGGCCTCCATCTTGACGATGCTGTTAGGGTACTGGGCGACGAATGCTTCCATGGCCTGGCCTTTGGCCGCTGGGTCAGTGGTATTCAGGGCGGTGATGTAGGCGTTGTACTCCGCCGGATCTTTAATCACTTTTTGGTTGGTGGGAACATTGGCCTGCTGATCAGTCGCCGCGGGCTGCTGTGCCGGCGGCTGTTGCGAAGGCGAACTTCCCTGTCCCAGGGCTGCCGTGGTTAGCGCAAGCACAAAGGTGACAAGCACTGTTTTCATTGCGTTTTGCTCCTTCAGTCCATCTCTGCCAGATTTGTGGGCCCGATGCTTGTAAACGCACCCCGTTCGGGCCTGTCTTTTCCGCTAAAAGCTTGGAGTCACGGATTATAAAAGACGAACCCCACATTTAGGCAAGCTGCTGCTTAAAATTGGCAGTTTACTGGTCAGATGCAAAGTTGCTGATGATAGTTACCTGCGTGGCGCGCTCGACCCATAAATGCTCCTTCCAGTGACAGCAAAGCCAGAGCCCACGCACAAACAGTTCTCCTGCTCCACCAGTGAAATGGGCCGCGGGGACGCATTGAAATCACAGCGGACAAACGCGAAACCCCTGTCTGTATTTGACACCGCCCGCGGCGAATCGTTCCGTCAGATAATAGAGATTAGGCATTTTTTGGGGATACTCCGCCTTTCAACGAAGGAAAAAAGGGAATATGAACAACGTGTTAAACGGAAAAACAGCCCTGGTAACCGGCGGTGGCCGCGGGATTGGCGCCGCGATCGCGCTCAAGCTGGCGGCTCTGGGCGCGACCACCATCGTCTGCGGACGCACCCTGGCCCGGCTGCAACACACTGCCGGGCAGGTCCGGGCAGCCGGCGGCCAGGGCGAGGCCATGGCCTGTGACGTGGCCGACTGGAACTCCGTGGCCGCGCTGGCGGAACGCGTCCAGAAAACCTTTGGCCGGTTGGACATCATGGTCAACAACGCGGGAATCGGGTGGTCCGGCGGGCCGCTGCATACCATGCCGCCGGAAAAATGGGACCCCGTTCTCAACACCAACTTGCGCGGCGTCTTTTACACCATCCGCGCCTTCGCGCCCATGATGATCTCCGCCGGCGGCGGCGACATCGTCAATATATCTTCCATCGCGGGCAAGAACGCCCTGCCCAACGGCGCCGCTTATTCGGCCTCAAAGTGGGGACTGAATGGACTGACGTATTCCGTGGCAGAAGAGCTGCGCGGGCACAACATTCGCGTGTCTGTGATTTGTCCTGGCTCCACGCATACAGAGTTCTCTCCGCATGAAGGCAAGAGCCCGGACAAGATGCTGATGCCGGAAGACGTGGCCCACGCGGTGGCGATGCTGGTGAC
>JBGPZS010000404.1:0-4261 GCA_041493865.1 Terriglobia bacterium | reverse complement strand
CGCGCTTTTTGCGGCGGCGAAGAAAGGGTGGGAAAGAGCGTAACGTGCTTCACTCCATCACCCAAGCCGCCCCCACCGCTGCCGCCGTGCTGAGCAGGTTCACCAGATCATTGTCGAGCCAGCCACGACGTTCGAAGAGCGCGCCCAGCAGGCTATCAACCATGGTCCCGAGAAAGCCCGCCAGAACGATGATCGCGGCCTGAGACGGGGTGACCAGGCCGGAAAGCAACGCAGCAGCCGCAACCGTGGCCGCACCGAGGCACGCCGCGATCGTCCCAAACAAGCTGATCCCGCCATCGATGCCTGCAGGAACGGGCTGGAAAGTCGTAACCAACAGGGTTCTGCCGGGGAACGCCATGCCGATCTCGCTGGACCCGGTATCGGCGGCGGCTTCAGCCAGGGCAGCCAGCGCCAGCACCGGCCATCCTGCGGGAGCAACGGCCACCACCAGCGCGGCGACACCGAGGTTTGCCATAGCCTGGGCGGCGGTGCGTCCGCCGGCAGGCTCAGCCGTGCGGAGGCGCTGTTTGCGCGCATATCCCACGCGGGTAGCGGCCAGGGTGACGCCAAAGACCACCAGCAGCGCCAGAAACATGCGCAGGTCGCGGACAGCCATGATGAACGCCACGGCCGACCCAGCCAGCGCTCCGCTGAGATTGACGCCGCCGGCAAACCAGGCCAGCAGTGCGAACCCGGCGGTGATGGCCAGCGCGGTGAGAAACCTGCCGCTGGCGGGCGGGAATTCGGCATGATGCAGGAGTTCGAAGACGGCCAGGATTGCGGCGGCAAAGGCGAGCGCAAGAACGTCAGAGATCCTGAATGGACGCGAACTTTGCAGTCTTTCCTCCGACGGCCTCAAAAGCCGCTGTTGGCAATCGTACACAAGAAAGGGCTATTGCAGAAAACTTGAAGAGTTGATCAGCACGGGAGGGCGAGATGCTCCGTTCCCTTGGTCCCGCTGTATGAGTGGCCCTCAGCGGCCAGCTTGTTTTCATTCTTGCAAGGGAAATCCCCCGGTTCTGCGTCTTGTGCAAATGGAATACAAAGGGAGATTACTAGATGAAAACAACGACCGCAGCAGTCTGGTTCGGAAGGGCTACGGCAATCATGCTCCTGGGGAGCTTGGCCGGGTGTTACCAGGGTGCTCAGCCGGACAATACACCGCCGAAAGTCTACATTCTCAAGTGGGAACGCAACCCCAATGGGACACAGGGTCCGCAGACCAATATCGCGCCCGGCGGGCAATTTACCGTGCTGGGAACCTGGCTAGGACCCAACCAAGCGGATATCCGGGTCTATGGCGAGGGCACACACGGCGTGCGAAAGCTTACCGTATCCGGGTCTGGGGTCGGTTCCTGTTCGACACAGCCCGACGGAAACGGTACGGTCTGGACAGCACCGGGCCAGCTTTCAGCTTCGTTCCCGACGCATGTTGAGACGGCCCCTAGCGGTACCACTCGCAGCTTCATGGCCTTCCATCTCGATGCCAGCGTTCTCACCGAGAACTCCTGTGGTAAGCACAGTTACCAGGGGCCTCCGCCCAACCTGGAGTATTTTCTCGATACGCCATCAACCTGGACGATCACCGCTACCACGGAAAACGGGTCAGGTATTCAAGCCAGCGGAACGTTCAAGATCGTTGTTCAATAGAAGGGCATTCAGGCTCTAAGCGCAAGACCGAGGGACGAGGCAAACGTCCCCCCGGTCTTGCCTGGTTCTCTATAAGTTGAAACTCCACACACTGATGTGCTGTTCGCTGAGTCCGCAGCTAAGTGCTGAATGCCGAGTGCCAATTGCCGGGTGCTGATTTACAATAAAAGTCTCGCAATAAATCGATACTTACTGCGTTCACTCTTATAGGACTTTGGAGTTTTGATGAAGTCACGTTTCAAGACGTTGTGGCTGTTGACCGGCCTGGGCATCTTTATGGTCCTGGCGGCGGGCTGCAATGACACGTTGCGGCAATTTATCGTCCCTGTTCCCGGCCCGACGGGCGATCCTGGGGCGCTGGCGAATGCGATTACGCTGTCCACGAACCCGGTGGCGTCCTCGAACGGCAGTGACATGCATATTGATGTCTCCGGAGACACGAATGTAGGAGTGGTGCCGGTGGGACCGAACCCGGTTTTCCTGGGAACGACCAACAACCGCGCTTTCATTATCAATAGTGGCGATGCCAGCACGCCACCCACGGTTTCGGTTTATATCGCACTGCTTCCGCAGTCGTCGGTGGTAGTTACTGTGACGCTGCCGGCAAGCAGCCTTGTTCCCATTGCCGGGGCCACCAGCAGCACGAATGACATTTACGTTGCCAACAGTGGCAGCAATGACGTGAATGTAATTTCCGGGACCGTGCTGGCTGTTACGGCCACCGTTCCTGTTGGCTCTCAGCCGGTCTCGATTGCCGGCAATACATCCAACAACAAGATTTTTGTCGTGAACCACGGCAGCAACACCGTTACGGAGATTTCCACCATCGATAACACGGTGGTGAAGACCATTGCTGTGGGCGCACAGCCGGTCTGGGGCGTGATGAGCACGGACGGTCTTTTTGTTTTCGTGGTGAACCAGGGGGATGGCACTGTCAGCGTGATCGATACGTCGCTGGAGATCGTGATTGCCACCGTCCCGGTGGGGCCCTCGCCGAATTTTGCATTCTATGAATCGAAGCTGAAGCGCGTGTATGTTTCCAATACCGGGAACAACACCATAAGCGTGATCAAGGCGAACGGCATCGATCTGGGAGTCACACCGCCGGTGCTGCCGGTCAACCTGGCAAACATTACGCTTTCCGGCTCGCCAACTTCCGTAACGGCGCTCTCTGACGGGACCAGGGCGTATGCGGCGCTGGGGAATTGTCCGGCGGGAGTGAATCACACCAACATCCTGACCGTGGCGCCAAGCTGCACCGGCAATCTGGTCAGCGTGATTGATGCCGTGGCGCTGCGCGAGACCAAGACGATTACCGTAGGCGTGGGCGCGATCTCGATTGATGCTTCGGACGATGCTTCGCGCGTATTCGTTGTGAATAATCACGATAGTGTGACCAGCGCCTCAGGAACGCATACGGCGGGCACGATCTCTGATATCCGTACCAGCACGGACACGCAAGTGATGAAGATGCTGGCCCCGCAACAGGATTTCAACTGTAAAGTGAGCTCTACCGTTTTCTGTCCGGTGCAGACGCCGTTCCAGGTGGACACCTTCCCCTGATGGTCGAAGGAAAGATGGTCGAAGGAAAGATGGTATGAAAAAAGGGCGGCCTGAGGCCGCCCGAGCTGGAATTGCTGCGAGGAGAGAAAGCGATTAACTCGGCCGGCTGTCGGCCCGCCGCCTGCGGTTGTAACGCATGGCGATGTTCATGAAAATGTTCCCGTTGTCGGTATCGAAGCACATCACCAGCGCCTCCTGGTCTTCACTGCTCTTTTCTCCGAGTTCATCGGCGTGGACCACCGGCGGATAAATCTTGAATTTAAATCCCTGGTCGTTGAGCGCGGTAATGGCGCTGCCAATCACCATGTTGGCGAGTTCGCAGACAGTTTC
The DNA here is from genome assembly GCA_041493865.1 of Terriglobia bacterium. Classification (GTDB taxonomy): domain Bacteria; phylum Acidobacteriota; class Terriglobia; order Terriglobales; family Acidobacteriaceae; genus Angelobacter. The sequence continues at coordinate 718 of JBGPZS010000404.1, read as the reverse complement.
CCGCGCCACTTCATCGCTTTCCGGCACAGGCGATCCGGAAAGATAGCTGGCCACTTTGGCCGCGGTCGGCGTATCGATATCGAAAATGATGCGGCCCTCGATGTCGCCCTTGATCGTCACCAGGGAAGCGACGCCTTTGCGGCGATAGGCTTCTTCGTCCATGGTCACGTCGCCCATGCGCGTGGGACATTGCAGCGTCTCGGCCAGCACGGCGTCAGCCGCGTTGATGAACGGTTGAATCAGCTCAATCTTCATCGCATCAGTTTCCCTGGGCTGCAGGCGTGGCCACGGCCGCGTCATCGCCCATCACGTACTTGATGACTTCGTAAAGGATCTCCGACTTCACCGGTTTCTGGACAAAGTGGCGGGCGCCTTTCTGCAGCGCGGCCACAATGTTTTCCTGGTACCCGACGGAAGAAACCATGACGATGCGCGCATCCGGATGCGACCGGACGATGCGCTCCGCTGCCTCAATCCCTTCCATTTGCGGCATGGTGATGTCCATCAGCACCATATCGGGAAGGACGCGGCCATATTCGGTAATCGCTGCGAGGCCGTCGGGCGCTTCGCCGGCAACTTCTCCGCCGAAAGTTTCAATCATCTTGCCCAGATTCTTCCGGGCGAAGACGGAGTCGTCCACTACGAGGTAGCGGACGGGCTGACCGTCTTTCTTTCTGCGTAAGGGCGCAAACTGCTCCATGATAGTCCCCTCTCCATT
>JBGPZS010000100.1:0-10373 GCA_041493865.1 Terriglobia bacterium | reverse complement strand
GCTGTTGATGTCCTCGACGCCGGAGGTGATATGACCATTGCCATCGGCCTGAAAGCTGCCGGCAACGGCCAGAAATCCGTTTGCGTCAGAACCCGTGTACGAGAACGCATAGGGGCCACTGAGGCTGGCGTTGGTAAAGCCTCCTTGCGGCGGCGGGAAGCTGAGGGAACCGCCTCCTCCGCAGCCTGCAATGGGAACGAGAGCGATGGTGATGGCAACGAAGAAAAGGAAACGCTTATTGGCCGGCATGATTGCTACCTCGCGCTTATTGAAGGATTATGACATCAAGACGCCTGCCCAGACAGCTCTGCAGCGGACCTGCCTGACTATCTGACTCTCCAACCCGGGGCCTGCAAACAAGGTGTAACCCTGAAATAGATGACTTGTTGCGTATTGCAGGCGCACTGCGCATTACTTTGGTCCTGCGCTTCATCAGAATGTTTTGTACGGGAATACTGAACTGTTGTGATGCCGTGGCCAGGGTCTAAAGCCATCGCCGGCAAGGTAAAGTTTTGTTAAACGCCTGCGCCATTTATAATTAAGGAGTAACGCCATAATATCTCTGGAGCTTTCCATCCATGATCAAGTTTTTGCAGAGCGGCAACAAGGCCGCAAAATACATCCTCGCCGGGTTCCTTTTGATCCTTGCCGCGAGCATGGTGACCTATCTTATTCCCGGTTTCACGGGTGACACCGCTGCCAGCGAGACTGGCGTGGTGGCCACAGTCGGCAGCCGGGAGATTCACCGCGACGAGGTCGCACGGATGGTGCAGGCGCAGACGCGAGGAAACCAGGTCCCTGATTTCTACATGCCTATGCTTCGGCAACAGGCCATCAAGCAGTTGATACAACAGGCCGAGGTCCTCTATGAGAGCGAGCGCATAGGCCTGAAAGTTTCCGACCAGGAGTTTCGCGACGAGTTGCAGCACGGCGCTTACAAGCAGGCGTTTTTTCCCGGCGGAAAATGGGTTGGAGCGGACAAGTACAAGCAGATGCTGAGTCAGGCCGGCTACACCGTGGAAGGTTTTGAACGCGAAGTAAGGCTCGACCTGCTGCAACGGAAGCTCTTAGGCGTTATCAGCGCCAACGCCACCGTAACGGATGCCGCGGTGGAGCAGGCCTTCAAAGACCAGGGTACGAAGGTGAAGTTCCAGTATGCCATTCTCAAGCTTGACGACATCACCAAAACCATCAAGCCGACAGACACGGAATTGAAGGCGTATTTCGAGGTAAACCAGGCCCGCTATGCGAACGCTATCCCGGAGAAACGGCAGCTCAAATACTTCATTCTGAATGAGAAAGACGTAGCCGGCAAAGTGACCGTGGATCCGGCTGAAGTGCAGCGTGCGTACAGCGCAAACCAGAATGCCTATCGCGTGCCGGAGCGGGCCAAAGTGCGGCACATCCTCATTGAAACGCCAAAGCCGGGGCCGGATGGCAAGGTGGACCCGAAGGGCGTGGATGCGGCGCGCGCCAAAGCCCAGGACATTGTAAAACAGCTGAAGGCGGGCGGAGATTTTGCCGCGCTGGCCAACAAGTATTCTCAGGACCCTGGCAATGAAGATCCTACGACACACGCCAAGAAAGGCGGCGAACTGGGATGGATTGGGAAGGGCCAAACCGTAGCGGAATTCGAAAAGGCGGCTTTTTCCCAGAACAAGGGCCAGATCAGCGATCCAGTGCAAACGTCCTTCGGCTTCCACATCATCCAGACGGAAGACAAAGAAGATGCGCACCTGAAACCACTGGCGGAAGTGAAAGCCGGAATTGAAGAGACCCTCAAGCAGGAAAAAATCAGGACCCAGATGAACAAGCTTTCTTCTGAGGCGGAGGCCCTGGCGCAGAAGCAGGGGCTGGAAAAGGCCGCCAGCAAGTACGGCGCGCAGGTGGTCCAGAGCAATCCGGTGGGACGCAGCGACGCGCTGCCGGGCATTGGTCCCCAACCTCCCTTGATGGATGCGATATTTACCACAGCAGAGAAAGCCGGTCCGCAGGCTGCCGGTATGCCGCAGGGCATAGTGGTTTTTGAGGTCACCAAGATCTTGCCGGCGCGGATGCCTGCGTTTGATGAGGTCAGGGACCGAGTAACAACTGAATTCAAAAACCAGCGGGCCAGTGACATCCTGCGGCGTAAGGCGCTGGAAATGTCAGACCGAGCCCACGCCGAGCACGATCTGAGCAAGGCCGCGAAAGAAGCCGGCGCCACGTTCAAGACCAGTGACCTCGTCGGGCGGTCCCAGACGGTGCCAGACATTGGGAATATGGCGGGTCCGGCAAGCGTCGCTTTCACCATGAAGCCGGGCGAAATCAGTGGTCCGTTGAATGCCGGAGGGGGATCTGCGGTCCTGCAAATTGTGGAGCGGCAGGAACCCTCCACCTCCGATCCCGCGTTTGCCCAGGAACGCGATCAACTGCGGGAACGGCTGGCCAATGAAAAACGCCAGGAAGTGCTGGGCCTATTCTTGAACGATCTGAGCACGCGGCTTGAAAAAGAGGGCAAGGTCAAGGTCAACAAGGCTGAGATGGACAGCCTTACCAAATCCCGCAGCTAAGTCTGCATCCTAGATAACCTATGCTGTCCCAGCGATCGGCCGGAATTCTGCTCCACCCCACATCACTGCCTTCGCTGGGCGGCATAGGCGACCTTGGTCCTGAAGCCTATGCGTTCGCGGATTTCCTGGCGCGTTCCGGCCTGGGACTCTGGCAAGTGCTTCCGCTCTCACCTCCCGGACTGGGCAACTCACCCTACTCAGCCATTTCCGCTTTTGCCGGGAACCCGCTGCTCATCAGCCTGGAAAGGCTGGCCGAGCGCGGCTGGCTGGAGAAAGAAAAACTCAAGAACCATCCTCCGCCGCGCGCCCGGATCGACTTCGACGAGGTAAAGGCCTGCAAGATGCCGCTGTTGCAACGGGCGGCGCAAAACTTCCTTAACCGGGGCAGTGGCGAACTGGACCGTTTTGCCGCGTTCAAACGCGACCATGCCTGGTGGCTGGAAGACTTTGTGCTCTTTGACGTGATGCGCCAGCTCCACGCCGGGGACACATGGAGCTCCTGGCCGAAAGAGCTGGCGCGGCGCGAAGCGGAAGGCCTGCATAGGTTCGGAGTAGAGCACCAGCGCGAACTGGAAGTTGAGCGTGCCATCCAATTCGCTTTTTTCGAGCAGTGGCGCTCGCTACGGCAATATTGCCGGCAGCGCGGCGTCAGGATCATGGGCGACGTCGCCATTTTCGTGAACTATGACTGCGCTGATGTCTGGCGCAATCCCGATATCTTTTTCCTTGACGATCAATTGCAGCCCACGGTGGTGGCCGGCGTGCCACCGGACGCTTTCAGCGAGACCGGACAGCGCTGGGGAAATCCTCTATACCGCTGGGACGCATGCAAAGCCCGCGGGTACGATTGGTGGATCCAGCGCATGAAATGCACGCTGGAGACGTGCGACATCGTTCGGCTTGACCACTTCCGCGGTTTTGAGAGTTACTGGCAGATCCCCGCCGATGAGCCCACAGCGGTTCACGGCAAGTGGGCGCAGGGGCCGGGTGATGATTTGTTCCAGGCCCTGCGCGCGAACCTTGGCGACCTTCCGTTTATCGCCGAGGACCTGGGCTTGATCACCGCGGAGGTGAATGCGTTGCGCGAACGGCTGGAAATACCAGGCATGAAGGTCCTGCAATTCGGTTTTGGCGATCCGGGCGCGCACATCTACCTGCCCCAGAATTTCGGGCCGAACTGCGTAGTCTATACCGGCACCCATGACAACGATACGACGGTTGGCTGGTGGCAATCCTCCGCCAGCAGGGAAGAGAGGCGCCACGTGGCCACCTATTTTGGCGAACCCGGCGACGGAATGCATTGGGCCTTGATCCGCGCGGCGTTTGCTTCCGTGGCCCGGCTCGCGATTGTGCCGTTGCAGGATGTGCTGGGCCTGGGCAGCGAGGCCCGCATGAACACGCCTTCTCTGAGCGATGGCAACTGGGGCTGGCGCTTTGCCGCGGGCGCTCTTACCGGCGGCCTGGTGGAAAAACTTGCCGCTCTCTCCTCTGTCTGTGACCGCCAGCCAAAAGCGCTACGGACTGACCAGAAGAGCGACCGGGAAGTGCGCGAAGATTTCGCTGCATAGCAGAGTGCGTTGCGCGCTGACCCTGACCTTTTCTCCGGTAAAAATGTTTTCCAGAAACTCCGCCGTGCGCGGTGGGACAGGCAGCTCCGTTGTTTCCCACAACCCCGCAAGGGGCGGACGAATGACGCCGCCGGCCAGAGTGTAGCTGAGACGCGGCACGGCCACGATCGCGACCTGGTTATTGTGCTCGCGCGCGAACCCCACCACGTGCTGCTGCTTCACGCCTGTGGCGGGCAGCGGCCGATAGCGTCCAAGATGAAACAAATCGCGGCGATCGCGGCGCAAACGCAGCGCCTGCATGGTCGTCCACATCTTGATGCGCCCGTCCTGGTAACTGTTCAGCAGCTCGGCGCACAGTGCCGGCAGAGCGCCGGCTTCAGTGCGGCGGTCGAGCTCGGTGAGGAGCCGCTGCCGCAACGCGTAGTCCACGGGCCGGCGGTTATCGGGATCGACCAGACTGAGGTCCCAAAGCTCCGTTCCCTGATAAATATCAGGGTTGCCGGGGGAGGTGAGCATGAGCACGCGCTGCGCCAGTGAATTCATGGCGCCGAAGAAAGCGATTGCCGGCATGAAGGCCGGCATTTGCTCCACAAAAGCGTTTGGGCGCGAGGGTGTGCCGGGCAACAGGATTTTCTCCACAAACTGCCGCAACGCTTCCACGTAAGCCGGGTCATCACTGATCCAGCTCAGATTAGCCTTGGCCTCATGCACGGCCTTGGCCATATATTGCTGGATTCTCTCCACGTACTCTGCACGCGCGCAGTTTGCATTGAACGTGAATGGCCACGAGCCCACCAGCGTCTGGTAGAGAAGGTATTCTTCGTTGAGATCGGGCACCTGGCGGCCGTCGGGCAGCATGCGCTTGCGCGAGCGGTTTGTCTTGCGCCACTTGAGCGCCTGTGCGGCCCAGTTTTTGGGCATCTCTGAGAGCACGTCCAGACGGGCGCGCACATCTTCACCGCGCTTGGTATCATGTGTGGACGTTGCCAGCATGGAATAAGGCCAGTTCTCACCGCGCTTCAGGTTGCCTGCGTGAAATTCGTCAGGGGTAACGCCGAACTGGCGCGGCGAGCCTCCCACTTCATTCACGGCAATGAAGCGGTTATAGACGTAGCACGCGGTATCTTCCATGCCCTTGGCCATCACCGGTCCGGTGAGCTGCTGAAACTTAAGGGTGAAATAAAGCTTTCTGCGGTAGAGGTCTGACTGGCTTTCCGGGTCCTTGCGTTTGAGCAGCAGAATGTCACGCAGAAAGTCAAAGCTCGCCGGGGCCTTGTCCGGATTGCGCCGCTTGGCCTTGACGATGGCTTCATGAATGTAAGTGCGGTCGCGTTCCGTGATCTCTCCGCGCTCGTCGATATACGTGCGGTATACCGGGAAGCAGGCGACGGTCTCACGAATCACGTCACGCAGCGCTTTGCGCGTAAAGTCCCGGGCATAGCGGTCCGTCACGGAGATGGCGTCAAGCTTGTGCGCGAGCACGTTGACCTCACTGGCCAAAGAGGCATGCATGATCAGCTTTTTGCTGTTGTAGATCACGCTTTCCACGTCAAGGGACGCGCCCGTGAAGCGATGATAGAAGTTGGTGAAGCTGCGCTCATTGCGGCGGTCAATGAACAACCCGTTCACCAGCGCGGTGAAGTCATACCCTGATGTCCCGTCGACCGGCCATTCCGGCGGAAGCTCTTCTCCCGGCTCCAGGATTTTTTCCACCACGGTGTAGAGCAGCGCGCGCCGCCTTATCCAGTCGTGCTGGCCGAAGACCTGCTGCATGTCCAGCTCAATTCCGTTTTCCGCCAGCGGAGGACGCGGCGTTGCGCCGGCGCATTGGCTGGCGGCATAGAGCATTTGCACGCGCACCATATACTGCCGCGGGTTCAGCAGGCCGTCGCAGTGGTCAATGCGAAGACCCTGGACCATTTCGTCCGCCAGCAGTTGCCGCAAGAGCTGGTGCGTGGCGGCAAACACCCTGGGATTCTCCATGCTCAGGCCAATGAGGTCGTTCACGTCAAAAAAACGGCGGTAATTGATCTCTTCACCGGAGACGCGCCAGTTGGCCAGCCGGTAGACCTGCGCCTCCAGAAGGCGATGCAGCCCGTCAAAGCTGCGCGGGTCCCCGGCGCGTCCGTTTACCAGTCCCATCGCGCGCTCAAGGACGCGCCGCACCTCCGTGGACTTTTCCATCAGCTCCTGGAAGGCCACAGTCAGCGAAGGAATGGCGCGGCGGCGCTGCCGCACCAGGTCGCCTTCGGTTGCGCTGTGCGGAGGCAGATTGCGCAATCCAGAAAGCAGGTTGCGCAACTCCTGTGGCACATCGTGACCCAATGGCTCGAAAATCATGGGAATGGTTTGCGGATCGAGCGGCAGTAGTTTGTCGAAATACTTAATGTGAAATCCATGGTCATCGGTGACCAGCGTGATATGTCCGCACTCAAGCTCGGCGCCGTATTGGTCGCCCAGGATCGGTAGCAGCAGCTTGTTGCGGAGCTCCTGCTTGACCGGGTCCCAGTCAAGATCAAAAAATTCCGCGAACTCTGATGTTCGGCCGTTCGCCAGCACGTCCCACCACCAGGGATTGGCGCCCGGGCCGATCCCCATGTGGTTCGGCACAAAATCAAGGACTTGACCCATGCCATAATTCTTGAGCTCGTGGACCAGTCCTTTCAGCTCTTCATAGCTGCCGACTTCCGGATTTAACTGGTTGTGGTCAGTGATGTCATAGCCGTGCTCGCTGCCGGTGTTCGCCTTAAGAATGGGAGAGGAATAAATGTGCGAAACACCCAGCGCGTGGAGATATCCAACCAGCCGCCTTGCGTTCTCAAAGCGGAACCCGGCATTGAATTGCAGGCGGTAGGTGGAGAGCGGCCTCGAGGTGCGCTTCTCCGAGGCCAAACGGTCGAGGCACTCCGAAATACCGCTCGAATCTGGGGTCAAAACCGCTGGATTGGCTCTCATGGGGACAAAATCGACGAAGGCAGCTATTCAGGCAAAGTACTCCCACTTAGATGCAGAAATCCCGCGATGCGCGAGATGAGGCTCGCAGCGCTTTGCTAATTTGGCTGGAACAGTTGAAAATAGCTGTTGCGGAAAAGGAGCCACGTCGACATGCCAGCAACCGGTGAACTGATTCGAATGATGAATTATGTGGATGATATTGCCGCCACGGTGCGCCGCATCCAGGTCGGAATTACCAGCATGACTGCCGAAGAGCGCAAGCGGCTCGCCGATTATATCCGCGGCTCGGAGCCGAGCTTCGTCAAGACCCTGGAGATCCTGGAGAAAACCTAGATTCATGGCCGAGATCCGGACGATCGCAGTCATCGGCGCCGGAGCACTCGGCCGGGGAATAGCGCACGCGTCCGCTCTGGGCGGGTACCGCACCATCCTGGAAGACATTCTTCCCGCCAGCTTGCGCAGTGCCGCAGCGGAAATACGCGGACATCTGGCCCGGGCTGCCGGCCTGGGCACGGTCAGCAAACCTGAAGCAGATGCGGCATTCAGCCGTCTGGAGTACGCTTCCACGGTGGAGCAGGCCGCGCGCGCGGCCGATCTGGTGATTGAAGCCGTTCCCGAAGAGATGGAATCGAAGATCGAGATTTTCACTCTGCTCGACAAAATCTGCAAACCCGCAACCATTCTGGCATCGAACGCGTCATCGCTAAGCGTGACGGAGATTGCCTCTGTGACCTACCGCGCGACAAAAATCCTGGGCATGCAATTCGTGAATTCCGTTCACGAGATGAGGCTGTTGAAGATCGTGCGCGCGCGGGAGACCAGTGACGAAACGATTGCGGCGTGCGCTGAAGTCGGGCGCCGCATGGGCAAGGAAGTTGTGGTGATTCAAGAACGCTTTCATTGAAAACCCGAAGGCCGTAATGGCCGATTGAGAGGCCACGCAGGCTATGTCTTGCGGCGCATCAACCGCAGATCAGAGAGATAGATATCCAGCGGGCTCAGGCCTGCCAGTCCCTGTTTCTTCTCGCTTTCGCTGTTGGCCTGCTGCAGCCACGATTCCTGGCGGTGTATCTTTTCCCCGACCGTGGCAATCCGCCGCCGCAGATATTTCAAGTCGCAAGGCTTGGTGACATAATCGTCTGCCCCTGCTTCGTATCCGGCCTGGATTTCTTCCGGCTGCTCTTTTGCCGTAATCAGGATCACATAAGGAACGTGGGCCACAACGTTTGTCCGGAGCCATTTGCAAATCTCGATGCCGGTCATTCCGGGCATGTTCCAGTCCAGGAGGCAAACCTCAATCTTGCGGGTCCGCAGAGACTCAAGCGCGCTCTTGCCGTCCACGGCTGAAACCAGCTGATGGCCCCATTGCACCACGGAGCGCTCCAGCACCATGCGGGCCAGCAGATCGTCTTCAGCAACAAGAATCGTCAGGGCTTTCATACTTGCCAGGATTATTGACTTCTAACCTGCTCACTTTAGCAAAACACCCAATCGAAAGACGACATTACATAAGTTTGCCCATTCCCAAAATGGAACCATCAAGACACAAACTTTTGTACTCAGACCCCCCTCGAAAAACCCGGGTAAGCCGGACTTTCTTGCGCCAGAACGAAAGGCAAAGGCTCCCGGCGCGGGCGAAACATGTGCGAAAACCAAGCGCAGGATTTTTAGCCCCTGCGCTTGATTATCTTTCTAAGTTACTGATTTCCCAATGAACCCGCCGGCTTTAGTTTCCTGCCGGCTTGCTGCCCATTGCGGGCAGTGGCAGCCTGCCATCCGCTCCGCTGGTCAATGCCACAAATGCCGGGTCTTTGTACAGCGACGCAAATACTGCATCCACGCGGGCTTCCATCATCTCTTTGCTGCGCACTTGCTGGTAGCGTTCATACTCAAAGAAGTGGCGTTTCAGCAGCGCCAGCGCTTTTTCTTTCTGGCCGATCTGCGCGTAGATCGCGGCCAGGTTATAGGAAGCGCAGAGAACCGCTTCATTCTCTTTGGCGATCTTCAGCGCTTCATCGCCATGTCCGTTGCCGGCCATAAAGGCTGCGGCAAAGATCAGGTTGAAGGGCTCATGCGGGTCCAGCGCCAGGGCTTCGCGGGTATACTTGTCGGCCTTCACCTTGTCGCCTTCGGAGTTCCAATAGACGGCCAGGTTCCTGTAGGTCAGCGCCAGCGGATACTCCTGCGCCGACGTTTCCATCAGCCCCAGGCCTTTCTTGAAGTCGCCTTCATGGATCGTCATCTTGCCCAGCCCGTGCAGCGCCACGGCGCGGGAGAGCGGATCGGCCGGCATGGCCAGGATCGCGTCAAAGGTCACGCGTGCCTTGTCCCATTCGCCCGTGTGGTGCCGGTAGAGTTCGCCCAGGTAGCGCAGCGGCGTGGGATCGTTGGGGTCAAGGTTGTGCGCGGCCGTGTAGAGCTTCTGCGCCTCAGTGTATTTGGCGTCATTTTCGGCCTTCAGGCCGGCGCTCATCGTCTTCTGGATCTTCGCGCTCAGCGCCGGGTCGAAATTCGGACCATCCGGCATCGCCTCGGCGTTCAGGTCGGTCACGCCAAGCTTCTTCAGCTCTCTTACGGCGTCCTTGGCCTTGCCGGGGAACATGCATTTCTGGTTGACCACCTCGCGCAGCTCGGCAATGGCGGACTGGCTGTAGCCGGCCTTGGCTTTGGCCTTGGCGTCTTCCATCTTTTCTTTCACCGCGGACTCGCGCTTCTTCATCTCGCTTTCCACCAGCTTTTCCAGGTCGCCCACCGCGAGCTTGCCATTCTTGTTTTCAATCTTGCTTACCAGCGTGCCATCGGCCTGCACCAGCACGGCCACCGGCAGCTTGCCATCCGGGACATACTTCTCCCCCATCGGCGAGCGCACGTCCACCACGCCCATGGTCACGCATTGCTGCGAATAAAGCTGTAGCGTGCGCGACTCGCGCAGGCTGGAATTCTTGAACTCCACGTCGCCGGTGGGGAACCAGTAGACGGCCAGGCCTTCTTTCACCGGCTCTTCCGGCTTGATCAGCTTCCACGGCACCTGGTAGGTCTGTGAGCTGGAGGACGCGCCTCCGCCCATCCCGCCCATGCCGCCACCACCGCCTCCTCCGCAGGTGGCCCAGCTCTGCGGCACAAGAAACACATAGATCATCACGACAGAGAGTACGCGTTGGAGTAATGGTGTTTTCATGGTTTTCATGCGGAAATTATAACAGGATGGACCGCCCCCGGAGCAGCAGGTGGGACGAACGGCAGCACGCCGGTTTTCGACGGTCGAAGCCCATGCTGCTCCCCCTCCGTGATGGATGTT
>JBGPZS010000329.1:0-4927 GCA_041493865.1 Terriglobia bacterium | reverse complement strand
TGTCTATCAGCTTCCCGTCCGGACCGAAGACGATCTGGATCGAGCTGTTCTGGCCGTCACTCGCCAGGTCCTGAGGAACGGCAACCGCGTATTGCCACACCGAGCCAACGAACTTGTCTCCCTGCTTGGTCACATCACAACGCGCGTAATCCGGAGCGCCCATCACGATCTCAACCTCTTGCTCGCTCATGCCCGCGCGCAGCGTGTTGAACTGCCGCATCCAGCGCTCCGGCGAAAGGTCCGAGGTGTACGGGACCCGTATGCTGGTGCGAAACTGGTCAAAGTTGCGGTACTTCGAGTTTCGCGCCGCACAGCGCTGCTGGTCTTCTTTGGCAGTTTTCACGCGCTTCTGGAAGAGAGCGTTTTCTCTTTCCAGAAACTCGTAGCCGATCACGATCAGCCAGGCTCCCAGCAGCACCACCACAGCCAGTATGAACACCCCGCGTTTTTTCACTAATTCCTCAGCGGCTTGCCGGTTTTAAGCGTGAACTCCGCCCATTTGCGCCAGCCCATCCCTTCCGCAAAGAACGCGGAAGTGATGGGGCCCGCAAAACCGGCGCGCAAATGGGGGCCCGTCAGTTTCTCAATGGCTTTCCTGTTTTCAGCGTAAATTGGATTCTCTCCTGGGTCTTCTTCTCACCGCAGAGTGACTTGAAACCCTCGCGCTCCAGGTCGAGGATGTACTGCTCACTGACCGGCGTCCCCGGCGTAACGTTGCCGCCGCAGATCACCTCCGCCACCTTGGTTGCCACCTTGACATCGTGGTCGCTGATATATTCCGCCTGCCTCATTAGATGGATTCCCAGGCGCAAGGTCGCAAGCGCGTTTTCTCCCGGCGCGGGGATGTCCGTGCGCGGAACCGGCGCATGATATCCGGCGCGGGCCAGCTCCAAAGCGCGGTCTTTCGCGTCGGCCAGGATGCGCTCGCGATTCATCGAGATCAGGTCGCCATCGGAGAGGAAGCCGAGTCCACGAGCTTCATACGCTGAAGTGGAAACCTTGGCCGTGGCGATGATCTCAAAGATCCGCTTCATGCCTTCCATCACTTCCACTGATTCGCCGCGGCCATCGGGCCGTACGGCTTTCGCGTTGTCCAGCGCGCGCAGCAGCATCTCTTTGCAGCCGCCGCCGCCCGGAAGCAGGCCAACGCCGACTTCAACCAGCCCCATGTACAGCTCCGCGTGTGGCTGCCGCGCCGCCGAGTGCAGGTTGATCTCGCAGCCGCCGCCCAGCGTCATGCCGAAAGAAGCCGTCACCACAGGGCGGGAGCAGAACTTGATTGCCTGCGTCATGCCCTGGAACTGCTTGATGGCCATGTCGACTTCGTCCCACTCTTCTTCCTGCACCGCCAGCATCAGCATCATCAGGTTGGCGCCGACGGAAAAGTTGGCCGAGTCGCCGGTGATGACAAACGCGTCAAACTGGTCGCCCACGCCACCGGTCTTGAGCGACTGCGTGACCATCTGCACGATGTCACCGCCCAGCGCGTTCATCTTGGTGTGGAACTCGATGCAGCCCACGCCATCACCCAGGTCGATGAGCGAGGCGCCGGCATTTTTCTTCACCACGCCGTTGGATTTCTTGGCGGTGGAAACGGACCACACGCCTGCCGCTGCCGGAACCGGCTTGTACTGGCCGGTGCGCAGGTCGAAATAGGCACGGCCGGAGGGCGATGAAGGATCGTCCTTGTACCAGGTCTTTGCTCCTGAGGCCAGCAATTTTTCGGCGTTCGCCGCCACCGGCTTGCCCTCTTTCTTCAGGCGCGCGACCGTCTGCTCCACTCCGGCCAGGTCCCAGACCTCAAACGGCCCGGCTTCCCAGTTGAAGCCCATGCGCATGGCCTGGTCGATCTCGACGACGGTGTCGGCAATTTCAGGGATGCGGTTGGCGGAATAGGTCCAGAGATCGGAGAGCGTGGTCCAGATAAACTGCGTGGCCTTATCGCGCGGATCGCCCGCAAGAGTTGTCCGCAGGCGTTCGCCCATGTCATCAATGTTTTTGGCCATCTCCAGCGCGGGGAACTTTGGCTTCTGCGCGGGATGGTACTCCAGGGTCTTCCAGTCGATGGCCAGCTTCTCCTCACCTTGCGGACCTTTGATCTTCTTATAGAAGCCAGATTTCACTTTGTCGCCCAGCAGCTTGCGCTCCAGCATCTGTTTGAAGAAATCCGGCAGCTTCAGGTCAGAGCGCTCGTCCTGCACGTTTTTGCTGAAGTTGGTGACCACCGAGCCCAGCACATCGAGCCCGACCAGGTCGATGGTACGGAACGTGGGCGCCTTGGTCCAGCCGCCGCTTGAGGTCAGCGCGTCCACGTCTTCAATGGTGAGGTCCATTTCCTGCATCACGCGGAAGACGTTCAGCCCCGCAAAGGTACCGATGCGGTTGGCGATGAAGTTGGGCGTGTCTTTGGCGGTGACAATTCCCTTGCCCATGCGGACGTCACAGAAATGCGCGACGGTCTCAATGGCTGCGGGATCGGTTTCCAGCGTGGGAATAATTTCCAGCAGGCGCATGTAGCGCGGCGGATTGAAGAAGTGCGTGCCAAACCAGTGGCGGCGAAAATCGTCGCTGAAGCCCTGGGCAATGCTGGCCACCGGCAGACCGCTGGTGTTGGTGGTGATCAGGCTGCCGGGCTTGCGCACGGCTTCAACTTTCTGGAGCAGAGCGCGCTTGATCTCCAGGTTTTCGGCGACGGCTTCAATGATCCAGTCGGCGTCGGCCATCAGGTTCAGGTCGTCATCGAAGGTGCCGATGGTGATGAGGCGCTCCAGTCCTTTTTCAAAGAACGCTGCGGGCTTCGATTTGACTGCCGCGTCCAGTCCTGCGGCGACGATCTTTCTGCGCGCGGCTTTGTCTTTATTTTGGGCTGAATCGGTACTTTGGGCTGAATCAGTACTTTGGGCTGAATCGGTACTCTGCGCCGCGTCTGGCGTAACTATATCGAGCAGAACGCAGGGCACGCCGGCATTGGCAAAGTGGGCGGCAATGCGCGCACCCATGGTCCCCGCGCCCAGCACGGCAACTTTATTGATCCGCTGATGACTGGTCTTGGCGCCTTGGCGGTCAGCTTGTGCGGCAGCGCCATTGGAGGTACGGGATTGAGGGACGGCAGGAACGGCAACATTACTCATCTGAACATCTCCTGGCGTTTGGTCGAGCTGGTGAGTAGACGAGTCTTGAGTCGTTCAGAATCATAGCAGTTTCCATGCGCCGTTCTTTCATGCGCGATCTTTTCATGTGCGACCAGGGGTTGTGGGGGATGAGCCTACAAAGCAAACAGAATATGTAACATCGGGCCGTGAAAATGCGGTGAAATTGGTCTCCAGAAATTAACACAGCTCGGCTCCTGGGAGCCTATTTCACAAAGCCGTGCAATTTTAATGAATGAATATTCATTCAGTCAAGTATAACTTTTGTTTTCATGCAGTTCAGTTATTATCAGCCCTAATATTTTCAGAGATGCGCGAGGATAAATTTCTTGAAGGCCCGGGCCCGGCTCTCGGGTTCTACGCTGCGGCGAAATACTTCGACCGTGCCAAAGGATTTCAGCGGCTCGATTTCAGCCTTGCCAATCGGCTTTCCCGGCGCTTTGCCCTGGCGGCCAAGAACAAAGAAGAACATCTCATAGCGATAGCGGAAGTTTTCCAGAGCGTTGAGCAGCGGGATTCGCCGGCGATCTTCCTTGAACGTGGGACACATGGCCAGAATCACGTGAGGCGCCGAGTCAGGGTAGGTGTTGTCCAGCAAGTCAAAGAAGCCCAGGTCATCTTCGTCGTTGGACATCCTGCGGACGGCGAAGCGGGTCCCCTCGATCACGTAGCGCCGGGCCGCGATGCCTCCGGTCAATGCGGCAAGGGCGTGGGCTTTTCCCCAACGCCTGGAACTGACCATAAAAAATGCTTTGCCCTTCTTCAACGGTTTGAGCCTCCGCCTGAGCCAACAAGATACGTCGCGGAGATGGTCATTGGCAAGGCACACTGGTTTCGCAGTTTTTATTTGTTCAACCTATTGAACAAGATCTCTGCAAAACTGATGTCGTTCCAGCAAAAGGGAGCCTTCATGAGTGCTAAAACCCGCAAACGCCGACAAGACACCGAACCTAAAGCCAGGAGGTCCCCGGGACCGAGCGCGGCGAACTTCCGCCAGGTGGAAGGCAAGGTACTGACGCAGCTGGCCGTCGACACCACTCCCGGAGACCAGATGATCATCCTGGTTTTTGAGGACAACACCGAGCTTTGCCTGTCCATTGATCCCGGCTTCACGCTAAGGGCCGAGTATTCCGCCTGGAAGAGCGGCGAGCAGCGGATATTGAAGCAATGGCCGGTCATCCGGAGCGAAGCGGGATGAGCGGCCAGGAGAATCGGGAAAACGGCCAATGTCCGCTTTCGCTATTGATTTGTTGGCGAATATATGGCAAAGTTAACATGCTCTGATTCTTCGCGACGTCCTGTCCGCCCAGGCGGCAGGGTCCTAAACAGTTCTTTGATAATCAGGAATCGGTGATCGGCGCGGGAGCGGGCTGGAAATCGCCGACCCGGACGATGATTCGGCCAACACCCATAAGGTATCCGCTCTGGTGGGTCCCGAGGGCGCCAGCCGGCCCTTGCACGTGAATCAGACCGCCTTTGGGAATGGTACCGGTAACATTATTGGCTCTAGGCGACTGACCAAATCTATAGAGCCAGTAAGGCGCGTCTTCCTTCGCGATATATGGCTGGTGGTAGCCTTCAGGCATGGCTAGGACTCCAGAAATTGATTTTGGATTGTAGCTCAAACGAACGGGCTACAGAGCAGACAAAGAAGTGATCGATTTGGAGGTCGAAATCAGGCGAAAAAGATGCTTCGACCGCTCGGTCACCGCTCGGTCGAATTATGGTTCGCCTTTTGTTTGCAATAAAAGTGCTATGGGGGGTGGGGGTCTGGCTGA
>JBGPZS010000597.1:0-2245 GCA_041493865.1 Terriglobia bacterium | reverse complement strand
CCAGCAGAACCAAACTCAGCAGAACCCCAACCCCAGCGGCACAACCGTGAACCCTTCGCAAGCTCCGTTGGCGCCGATCACGACTTACCCTGACGCCTCCGGCACACAACAACAGCAGCAGCCCAGCGCCACCACTGCTCCAGCACAAACCAATGTTCCCGAAGGTCCGCAGCCTAAGAAGCAGCCGAGCGAGCCAGTCGGCGCTGCGACTGCGGAAAGCGTCCCCACCGCCGGCGGAGCGGCCGCCAAACCTGCGGGCGTGGCCATCGCCCCGGCGAAGCAGCACCAGACGCGTTCCTTGTTGATCAAGATTGGAGCAGTTGTGGCAGCGGGCGCGGCCGTGGGAACGGTATATGCGCTGAGCCGCAGTACGTCCTCAACGCCTCCCGGGGCCAACACGCCCGGAGCCGTACCCAGATTTGGGGCCGTGCCCAAATAATGTGTAACGCTCAGCGCCCATGCAGCACAACTGATAGGAACGGGCCGAACCAATGACTCAAGGTTTCTCCAGCACGCCCCTGCTCATCTCATTCTCCGGTGTGGATGGCTCGGGAAAATCCACGCAGATTGAAAACCTTCGCTCCGCGCTGCACGCCGCCGGACTCAAGACCACCCTGCTGGCCTTCTGGGACAACGTGGTGGTCGGCGTGAAGTACCGCGAAGGCTTCGTCCACAAGGTATACAAGAGTGAGCGTGGCATCGGAGCGCCAGGAAAGCCGGTGAATCGACGCGATAAAAACATGCGCGGCTGGCACCTCACTCTGGCCCGGCACTTCCTTTACCTGCTCGACGCCATCAATCTTCGCCGCGTCGTGGCGCGTGCCAGGAGGTCCGGCGTTGATGTCGTCATTCTCGACCGCTACATTTACGATGAGCTTTCCAACCTGAACCTGGGAAACGCGCTCAGCCGGACTTTCGTACGGTTTGTGCATGCTTTAGTGCCGCGGCCGGACATCGCGTACCTTCTCGACGCCGACCCCCTGGCAGCCTACTTGCGCAAGCCGGAGTATCCGGTGGAGTTCGTGAAGAAGTGCCGACGCGCCTACTTCGACCTGGCTCGCTTGCTTAAGACCATGACCATTATTCCAGCGCTGGACTTGCCCGAGGCGAAGATGGCCGTGTTGAAAGCCGCTGAGCGCGAACTGGCCGCCCAGGGGCGTCCGGCGAACCTGGTGTCAGGAAGCTTGTCGGCTGCGTAGTCTGCTCACTTTTCAAAGACCCTACAGCATGCCGCTTGGCAGAACGACAATGCCTCTCTCGCAGGGAATACTCTCCTGTAAGCACCATCCCCTAACGGACGTACATGGTCTATAAATAATTATGGCCCTTAATATCAAAGACGCTGAAACAGAAATCCTCGCGCGAGAGATCGCCAAACGAACAGGTGAATCGATCATGGGCGCGATCCGTATTGCTCTTAAAGAACGGCTGCAACGTCTTGCGGGCAGCAATAGGACTCCTATTAAGAGAGAAAAGCTTTATGAGATTCTTCAACGAGTGGATGCAGGTCCTGGGGTGAATCTCCACCACTATCGACCGCCGAGCGCCATCGGAAAGTTTGACCGCTGATCAATCTTCGATCTTTACCGGTCCTTCTTCTCCCAGAGAGTAATATCGGTCGCTGCTCCACCGCCACTGTTCCGGAGACGCAACCAGGCCGCGCTTCACCGGATTCCAATGAATGTAATCCAGTTTCTCAATGACCTTTTTCTTCGTGAACACGTTGAAGTCATAGAAACGAGTTTGCCAGAATGCCGGCGGAGCGGCGCCGTCAGATGAATGGCCCCGATCTCTCGCGCGGCATTGCCGTGCCACCCGTTGCTTCAGCACCTGCATAATCAACGAAACGTTTCCATCGTCGGGCTCGCCGATAAGCATATGGAAATGCTCCGGCATCACCACGTAACCGAGCACCTGGAACTCATATCTCTGCCGGACTTCTTCAAAAGTCTCCAAAAACAGGTCTCTGCTGGTGGCGGAACCGAGAAATGCCTTCCTCTGGTAACAACTACAAGTGATGTAGTGGAGGTCTCCTCCTCCATACCACCTCTTTAGTCCCTTGGGCATGGCGGGAATTTTATACTCGATGGGTTGGATATTTTGTTTACCCATCCTTTGCGTGTGTGATTTTTCTATTCCTCACAACACCGTGGGTGCCCCATCCTTTGCGTCACGCCTGATAGAT
Organism: Terriglobia bacterium; assembly: GCA_041493865.1. GTDB lineage: Bacteria > Acidobacteriota > Terriglobia > Terriglobales > Acidobacteriaceae > Angelobacter. The sequence continues at coordinate 60 of JBGPZS010000597.1, read as the reverse complement.
AAGAGTAACGAATCCTGAAGGTTGACGCAAAGGGTGGGTCAGATAAACAATCAGACATTT
>JBGPZS010000056.1:0-12859 GCA_041493865.1 Terriglobia bacterium | reverse complement strand
TGCGCTGCTCCACCCATCGTTCATATTGCAGTGTGGTATACGCGCCCTGGTTGACCGGCTGAATTTTTACCAGCCGCGATCCAGCACTCTCTGGCTTGGAGTTCACCGTGAAATAAAGTTTCTCTCCACGCACGGCGGTGAGGTATTTCCAATAGTTATCGCCCGCTTTTACCTCATGCCCATCAATGGCCAGGACATAGTCCCCCTCGCCCAGGTTCACGTAGTCCTTGTCGGCCGGTCCATCTTTGTAAATGTGCGAAACCTTGTAATAGCCAGAGGCGTCAGCTTCCAGGTCCAGTCCGGGAAAGCGTGTCTGCGCCATGCGGTCACGCTCTTCCTGCGTGGGCGCTGCGCTGATGCCGGTGTGCGACGCATTCAACTCGCCAATCATCTGGCTGACTACGTTGTGCATCTCTTCCTGGTCGGCGACGTAATCCATCAGCGGCCCGTAGACTTCCTTCACGCTGGCCCAGTTGACCCCGTGCATTTCAGGATCATAGAACCGGTGCTTCATGACGCGCCAGCTCTCATTGAAGACCTGCTTCCACTCTTCGTGATGATCAACTTCCACACGAGCCGCAAAATTAATCCTCCGCTGAGGGTTGCGGCCTGCCGGTGCGGCGCCTGTTGCGCTTGCAGCGGCGCCGCCTCGGCCACCTCCACCAGATGTGGCGGCAGGCGGGCCAAGGTCCGTTGCATAGAGCCCTTCGCCTTCCATAAAGAAGATGGAGCGTCCGTCTTTGGAGAACTTGATGCTGTTGATCAGCCGTGCTCCTCCGGGACCGCCGCCACCTTCCTCGCCCTCACCGCCTCGGGCGCTGGTGGCGACCGTGATGACCTGCGTACCATCTTCCGGAATCGTGTACAGCGTGGCCGAAGGCCGGCCGTCCTGATCGGCAACGGCCACAAAGGCATAAAGCCGGCTGTCTGGCGAAACCGCCACCGTGGTCACGTTATCGCTAAGGTGCGTTACCTGGTGGGCGCGCCTCGTGATGCCTTCAAATTCAATCTTCACCTCGGGTTTGGCCGCCTCGCCGCGTGCCTGTGCGGTGCGCTGGCGATCCAGCTTCTCCGCCGCCTGCGCCTGTTCTTCATCGTCCACGCCGCGGTCGGTCGGGTTCTTCTCTTCCTTTGCCAGGGAGACGCTATAGACCTGCACGAATGCGCGGCGCAACGTGGCACTACCGGCCTGGGCCAATCCCGCCAGGAAAAGCAGCCGCTTGCCGTCCGGAGTCCAAACCGGGTTGGTCTCGCTGAAAAGCAAATCATCGTTGCCTACGCGCCGCTCATTGCCTCCAGTGGAAGGCGCTACATAAACGTGCGGACGCAGGTCATGGTCGAGCTTGGAGTAAGCCACCCACTTGCCATCAGGAGAGAAGCGCGCACCCTGTATGTTGCCGGCCGCTCCGCTGGCAATCACCGTGCTCTTGCCGCCTTCCAGATCGTAGCGATAAAGCTTGTGGTCCGATCCGGCATAGATCAGCGCCTTGGAATCTGGCGCCCACTGAATGGCCTGTTTTTCTCCGTCGCCTTCTGAAAGTTTCTTCAAACCGGTGCCGTCTTCATGCGCCATCCACACTTCGTCCATTCCGGACTTGTCGGAAACAAAAGCGATCCATTTCGCGTCGGGCGACCAGGAAGGATCGCTCTCGCGCGAGAATGACTGCGTCACGCGTTGAATGTCGCCGCGATCGGTGGCGATGGAAAAGATCTCGCCGTGGACTGAGACGGCCGCGCGCTTGCTGCTGGGCGAAAGATCGTAACCTTCCGTATCATTGCGGACGGTGATGGTTTCGATCGCGTTCTCTTTGTCGTCGGACACAATGTTGATCTTGATGGGCGTCGACTTGCCGGTCTTGGTGTCCAGCTTCCAGATGCCGAAGTCCTGTTCATACACAATGGTCTTGCCGTCACTGGAGACTGACGGAAAGAAGAGCCGGCCGCTCTCATGGTGCGTCACCTGCACTGCGTGGCCGCCGTGTTCCGGGATCTTCCATAGATTGTTTGCGCTCTTCAGCACTTCATGGCTTCCGGGCTTCACGTGGCTTTCATCGGGCAGGCGGTCAGAGACGAAATAGATGTTGCCATCGGAGGAATACATCGGCCAGAAATAGTTTCCCTTGTAGTCGCCATCCGCCAGGTGGGTGTATTTCTTTGCCTTTACGTCCATCACCCAAAGATCAGCGGCGTAACTGCCGCGATAATGTTGCCGCCACCAGACCATGGGGTGGCGATTGAAAGCCAGCTTGCCGCCATCCGGCGAGTAGCCGCCCCAATAACCCCAGTCGGTCGGCACGGCGCGCTCCAGGCCGCCGTCAATCGAGACTTCATAGAGGTTCGGGATCCCCGGATACATCAACCCGCGCGATGACTGGAACAGGACCTTCTTGCTGTCCGGCGTCCAGTTGACCACCAGGTCCTGCGCGGAATGGAAAGTCAGCTGCCTGGCCCAGCCGCCGTCAGCCGGAATTACGAACACGTCATAATTACCGTAGCGGTTGGATGAAAACGCGATCCATTTGCCGTCGGGAGAGAACCGCGGATAGATATCGCGCGCGCGATGGACCGTCAGGCGCTGCACGTTGCTGCCATCTTCATTCGCCACCCAGATGTCGCCCAGGTAGCTGAACGCTACTTTGCCGTTGTGATAGCTGGGATGACGCAGCAGTTTCGTTTCCGCGGCGCAACTGGTGGTTAGAAACCCAGTGGTCAAAATGAGCAACAGAGAAAGGACAGACTTTTTCACGACAGCCTCCATGCAGTTAGGGAGTCAGAAATTACGGCGCTTTGCGGACAAGACAGAGCAACGCCCTTCGAGCGGTCAATACCCCGAGCGGACAAAGTATATGCAGCGCAGGCCTTTCTGGCTAGGGCCTTTACGCTTCTTTACCTGGAGTCTCTGGCCGGCATTCGCGAACCGCGCTCCCCTCGATACGGTTTACGCGATGCACTTCCCGCAGACGGCGGGCCTATCGTTTTTTATGGGCTTATGCTGAATCGGGATTCTTGATGCTATGCCTGAGCTTGAGAAAAGTCCCTTCCTTGCAGGCCGGGATTTATTTCGCTATAGTGCGCCTTTTTGTTGAAGCAACCAGTCGGCAGCGTTCCATCTCTTTTGCGACTTTGCGCTATATTGGATCTTCTAAATTTTTGAGGGAGTTGTATGCAAGTCTCCGATACGGGAATTCCCGGAGCTTTGCCGTTATCTCCCGCGGCAGCGGCGGGCTTTTGGATAGGCCTGTTCGCCTGCGTGTTGTTGATGGTCGACGGCCCTTTCTACCGGATGCACATCTGGGGACTCTCCACCGCGCTGCGCATCGTCATTCCTGCGGTATTGGTTCTCGGCATCATCGCCGTGCTGCTCTCATTGGTTGGCTTCTGTCGCCCCGGCAGCAGAGGCATTGCGATTGCCGGCCTGGCGCTCGGCTTTATCGCCGCAGGTATGCCGGCTATGAACATCGCCATTGCGCAGCGTTCTCCCATCCATGACGTAACCACGGACACCGGTAATCCACTGCAGTTTGTCGCCGTACTGCCGCTGCGCGCCGAGGCCAAGGCCGCCAATTCCACTGACTATGACGCGAAGACCGCGCAATTGCAGAAGGAGGCCTATCCTGATATCGGCCCCCTGCACCTTGACCTGCCTCCGGCCCAGGCCTTTGACCGCGCCCTGGCCGCGGCCCGGGGCATGGGCTGGGAGATTGTCTCCACCGATCCCGCGCAAGGCCGCATTGAAGCCACGGCAACCACTTTCTGGTTCGGTTTCAAAGATGATGTGGTCGTGCGCATCGCCGCTGCAGGAAATGGCAGCCGCGTGGATGTCCGCTCACTCTCCCGCATCGGCAAAAGCGACGTCGGCGCCAATGCGCGGCGCGTGCGTGACTACCTGGCTAAGGTAAAAGCAGGATAGCTTTGGGCCGAGCTTCCCAGACTTAACTATAGACCCGGATAGGCAATTTGGTTAGACTCTACCTCCACATAGGACTCCTGCGCAAAAGGACCCATCATGCTGCATCCCAGGTATCTATTCACGCCGTGCATCCTGCTTGTGCTATTTCTGAATCTTCCTTCCACCGCCCAGCAGGTAAAGGCCTCCTCCGACCTAGACGGGCCCTGCGCCATGCCTGCCTCTCCAGCCGCCGTCAAGGGACTCAACATTTTTAGCGACGAGCAGGAGGAGTGGCTGGGAGAGGTCATCGACCAGGCATTCCGCAAGGAGTTCCACGTGGTGGAAGATCCTGACGGCTATCTGCAGAAGCTGGGAGAGAGAGTGCTGGCCCAGCTTCCGCCGGCCAAAATGCATTACCGCTTCTTCATCGTGGATGCGCCGGAGCTGAATTCATTCGGCACCGCCGGGGGCCGTATTTATATCTTCCGCAGAATGATCTCATTTACTCAGAATGAGGACGAACTGGCCGCCTTGCTGGGCCACGAGATCGGACATATTGCCACCCATCAGGCCGCCATTGAAGTTTCCGCGTGGCTGCGGGAGCTGAACATTCTTGAGGTCGGAGACCGCCAGGATATCTTTAATAAGTGGAACCGCCTGGTAGACAATGCGGCCAGGATTCGCATTCACAATTCCGAAAAGCGCGAGCAGGAGGAGCAGCTTGTCGCCGATCGCATTGGCCTGTACGCGATGGCGCGCGCGGGCCATGATCCCACGCACGCAGTTGACTTCTTTGACCGCCTCTTCCAGACAAAGCGCAAAACGGGCGGGTTCTGGAGCGACTTCTTCGGACGGACCAGTCCGGAATCCAAACGGCTGCGCGAAACCATGCGCAATGCTGCGCCCCTGGCAAAGAATTGTATTTCCCCTTTGCCCGCGGATTCGGCCGCATACTTTGCCATGTGGCAGAAGGCGGTGATTGAATCCAAAATTGCCGTGGCCAAAGAGGATGTCCAGGGAATCCTGCATAAGACCAGCCTTGCCCCTCAGTTGCGCGGCGACCTGCAGTCCATCCAATTCAGCCGTGACGGTTCTTATCTTCTGGCCCAGGACGAAAGCAGCATCTTTTTGCTCTCACGCGAGCCGCTCGAAAATCTTTTCCGCATTGATGCGCCGGAAGCTTACATCGCGCAGTTCGCGCCTGATTCGCGGTCGGTTGTCTTCTATGACAAGGAATTTCGCGTGGAAAAATGGGACATTGCCGCCAGGCAGCGGGCTTCCATCCACCAGATCACTTTGCCCATGCATTGCGTGCAGACCATCCTCTCTCCCGGCGGCGACGTGCTGGCCTGTATGACCGACGAGTTCGAACTGCAGCTCATCGACGTCGCCAAAAACAGCGTGCTCGTGAGCCGCAAGAAGTTCTACCAGCCGGCAGGCTACGAGGTGTTTCTGATTGAAATCATGGCGCTGTTCGGCGAAATGCCAAGCCTTTTTCAAATGCATTTTTCACCGGATGGGCGTTACTTCCTGGTAGGCCATGGCCATTCCGCTCTGGGCTACGACCTGACCACGCATGAAGAGGTCAAGCTGGCCAGGAGGATCAAAGAACTGCTTGCGTCTACCTTCACATTTTTCTCGCCCGACCAGATCGCGGCTGTGGAGTTTCATAACTCGCAGCAGAAGATCGTGCGGGCGCGATTTCCTTCGGGCGATGCCATCGATGAGTTTCCCATGCAAACAACAACCGGCGACATTGCGCCCGCGAACAAGGGTGATTACCTGCTGATGCGTGGCGGCATCATGCCGGTGGGCGTTGTGGACCTAAAGTCAAAGAGCGCCATTATGGGATATAAGTCCGCCGGCTTCGCCATCTACGACCAGTGGTTTGCCGGCGAAGCGCTGGGCGGCGAAATCGGCATTTTCAACCTCTCCGACAAAAAGCTCGTCACCCAGGTCCACCTGCCAGACAGCCCTTTGGGAAGACCATCAGCTGTCGCCTTCTCTGCGGACGGCAAGTGGCTGGCGGCCTCCGGGCCAACCCGGGGCGCCATCTGGAAGGTCGAGACGGGCGAGCGGATGTTTTACACTCTGGGCTTCGAAGGCGCGTTTTTTGACCAGGACCGCTTTATCGCCAAGTTCCCCAAACATGAGAAGAACCCGTCCCGCGTTTTCCAGTTTGATCCTACCGATAAAAGCACAAAGTTCCTCTATCCTCTTACTTCGGAGACTAAAGGACCTTCCGCACCGGAAGCCTTTAACCCTGCCCATACATGGCAACTAGGTGAGTTGCTGGTGACGCTGGCGCCACAAGAGGGCAAACAGGCCGCGGGCAAGCTGCTTATGCAAGTCTATGACGTTCGCAACAATACGAAACTGTGGGAGCGAAACATGCGCCGTAGCCGGCTTGAATTCTTCCACTCCCGGCCGGGCAGGACGGTCACCATGCTGGTGATCGACTATGAGAGCATCAAGGCGGAAGCGAAAGAAGATGCCAGCTTGAACGCGAAACTCCAGGCGATTGAGGGCGCGGAAGGTAAAAAAGATTCCTATGTTCTGCGCGTGTTTGATGCGCAGACGGGCAATAATCTGGGCGCGGTGCTGGTGGATACAGGCAAACTTTCCTTCCGCGTGATCTGGGCCACTACCATCCGGGACACGGTCCTGGTGGGCGATTCCACCAATCGCACCCTGGTCTATTCGCTCAAGTCAGGCGCGCAAAAAGGCAAGGTCTTTGGCGTTCCGCAGGCCATTTCCAACGACGGCGGCAAAATGCTGGTGGAGAACAACAAGGGATCGGCCGACCTCTATGACATCTCTACTCTGAAATCGCTGGCCCACTTTACTTTTCCCTCTCGCATTGTGCATGCCGCGTTCACGGCAGAGGGCAGCACGCTGATGGTCCTCACGTCCGACCAGACCGTCTACCATCTGAATGTGGGAGCTACGCAGGAGGCCCCTCGGGCTTCCAACTCAAACTAGGGGCGGCGCGTCCCGGGGTTAGCGCGTCCCCAAACGTAGCGCGCCCAGAGCCTGCGCATCGGCGCTATTTTTTTCCGGGCTCGATCTGGACAAATTGCCAGCCGAAACGGCCTTTGATGCAGAGGTTGCCGTGCGTCACGGGATGGTCGAGAGGCGAGGTGACCTTCACGATCTCGCCTTCTTGCTCATGCACGGTTAAATTGCAGCCCACGCCGCAGTAAGGACAGATGGTGGTCGTCTGCTCCTGGCGCGACTCGTCCCATGTGCCCGCCTGGCGCATCTCGTATTCGCTCTTGAACATCAACGCGCCCGTGGGGCAGACGCCAATACAATTGCCGCAGTAGACGCAGGCAGACTCCGGCAGCGGGACCTGGAATTCGGTAGCGATCCCGGCGGAGAAGCCGCGTCCGGAGACGGCGATGGCGAAGGTATTTTGCGCGTCCACGCCGCAAGCTTCCACGCACTTGTAGCAGAGAATGCATTTCGAGTAGTCGCGCACGTATAGATCGTTATCGATCTTGATCGGCTGCTTCACCGTGGCGGCGGAGGGACCAAAGCGCTGCGGCCGCGCGCCATAGCGTTCCATGTAGCCCGTGAACTGCGGCGCCGTGGAGACGTCCACCGACGATGCCAGGAATTCCAGGACCATGCGCCGCGACAAGCGCACGCGCTCCGAGTCCGTCTTGATCGACATTTTCGGTTCGACCTTGCGTGAGCAGGCCGGAACAAGGGTCCGCGAGCCTTCCATCTCCACCACGCAAACGCGGCAAACGTTGACCGGCGTTAGGCTCTCCAGGAAACACAGTGTCGGCGTGTCGACTCCCAGCTTGCGGGCGGCTTCCAGAATGGTGGAGCCCTCCGGCACTGACACCGGCTGCCCATCTATCGTGATGTCGACCATGCGCCGCTCACGCTCCGGCGGCGCCTGCGGGACCGGCCCGCGCGGGACCGGTATCAGTGGAGTGGGCGCAAGTTCCGCCGCCGCCGCTGCTTTTGCCATAGTTGGTGTGGTCTCTTTCATGCAAACAAATTCCATCGCTCCAGCGCTGATTCCAGGGCGCTGGCAGCAGTCTGGCCCAGCCCGCAGATGGAGGCATCGCGCATGGCCTGCGCCATCTCTCGCAACATCACAATCTCGTCCGCTTTCGATCCCAGAGGACGGTTGTCCACCAGCCGCTGCAGCGCTTCCTGCTGGCGCACCACGCCCACGCGGCAAGGCACGCACTGCCCACAGGTCTCATGGCGGAAGAACGCCGCAATGCGCAACAAGATACGCTTGAGGTCGACGCTGTCGTCGAACAGCATCACCACGCCTGAACCCAGCGTGGCGCCGATGGCCCGCGTTCCTTCAAACGTAAGCGGAACGTCGATCTCTTTGGGAGATACAAATGTTCCTGCCGCGCCGCCCAGCAGCACCGCCTGCAACCGGCCGGTGCCGGCAACGCCGCCGGCCATCGCCAGCAACTGGCGCAACGTGGTCCCCATGGGGACTTCATACACTCCAGGTCGCCCCACATGCCCGGAAAGACAAAAGAGCCTGGGCCCCGTGGAACTCTCTGTGCCCACGCTCGCGTATGCAGCGCCGCCCTGACTGATAATGATAGGTACGTTGACCAGCGTTTCCACGTTGTTCACGACCGTCGGCTGGCGAAACAGGCCGGCCTGCGTGGGAAAGGGCGGCTTGTTGCGCGGCTCGCCACGATGGCCTTCAATGGAATTGAACAGCGCGGTCTCTTCGCCGCAGATATAGGCGCCCGCACCCCGCCGCAACTCGATGTTGAAGCACATTCCGCTGCCAAGAACGTTCTCGCCCAAAAAGCCTTCCCAACGCGCCGCTTCAATAGCGTGCGCCAGACGCTCCGCCGCCAGCGGATATTCGCCACGAAGATAGATGTAGCCGTGCTCGGCGCCGGTGACCAGCGCGGCAATCGTCATGCCTTCCAGGACGGCGAATGGATCGCCCTCCATGATCAGGCGATCTTTGAATGTTCCCGGCTCTGATTCGTCCGCATTGCAGATCACATAGTGTTTGCGACTGGGGTTTGCTTTCAGGAGATCGCGCTGCAGGTGCAACGCCTCCCACTTCTTGGCAGCCGGGAAAGCCGCGCCGCCACGGCCGAGCAGCCGCGACGCGCTAACCTCCCGCAGCACGCCCTCGGGCCCAAGCTCAAAGGCCTTGCGCAACGCTTCATAACCGCCAATCCTCTGATAGCCATCCAGCTTTGTCGCGTTGCTCCTGCCCACGCGGCGCAAGAGGACCAGCTTTCTTGATCCCTCCTGCGGTACTGAGAGTTGAGGGTTCAGAACGTCAGGTGCCGTGGGCATGCAATCATTGGCGGCATCGTTGATCAGGGACTGCACGCGTTCCGGGTTGGCCGGCGCAAGCACGCGTTCCTGCGCCTTCTTCCCCGCTCTTGCAATCAGGACTGCCGGGGCCCGCTCACACAAACCCAGGCAATTACTGCGCAGCCACGTGGCCCTTCCGCCGGCGCACGGCACGCCTTCGGGGCCGAGCCGGTGTTCCAGTTCGTCACACAGCTCCTCTGACCCGCGCGTCATGCACGCAATGTCATCGCAGACATGCGCCACCGCAGCGGGACGAGGCTGGAGCGAGAACATGCCGTAGAAAGAGGCCACTCCATACACTTCCGCCGGGGGTACATCGAGACGTAGCGCCGCATAATTGATGGCGCCCTGGCTGATCCAGCCAATACGCTTCTGGATGGCATGCAGCAGCGGCAGCAACAAGTGACGCTGCGAATTTGCTTTCTGGCTTCCACCGGAAGCTGATCGGACATTCGCAACGTTGCGCGCTCCGCCTTCCCAGACTGATTCCGGCGCACCCAATTCCAAATCAACGGCGGCTTGCTCTTCAGTTGTGGGACGCGCGCCGGTCAGGTGAAGGTCCAATTATTCCTCCATACACTTTTCAATCCGGACCGCGGTGGCCTTAAACTCTGAGGTCCCGGATTTAGGATCGACGGCGTCAATGGTGAGATCGTTGGTGGCAACCTGGTCAGGAAAATGCATGGTCAGGAAGGCGAGCCCCTGGCGCAGTCCCGGATCAAATCTTACCGGAGCGATCACTGAACCGCGACGCGAACTGACGCGCACCTTTTCTCCTTCGCGCAGATTGTACCGCCGCCCGTCTTCCGGAGCGAGATCGATCGCTTCCTTGCTGCGCAAAGGCGACGTATAACGCCCGGTCTGTACACCGGTATTGTAGGAATCAAGCCGTCGTCCCGTGGTCAGGCGAATTGGATACTGCGCGTCAAGCGCATCCACGGGCGGCACAAATTCCACCACGCTGAACGGCGCCCGCGGGCCGATCAAAGGATCGTTCCACAGCCGGCCATGCAAAAAGATTTCTCCCGGGTGCGACTCGTCATAGCAAGGCCATTGTATTCCGCCGTGCTCTTCCAGCCGCGCATAGCTCATCCCCGCGTTCATGGGGCTAAGTTTGCGCAGTTCGTTCCAGATACTCTCTGAATTGGGGCTGCCCCAGTCATGGCCCAGACGGCGTGCCAGTTCGAAGATGATCTCCGTATCGTCGCGCACACCCGGCGGCGGGGCCACGGCGGCCCGGACGCGCTGCACGCGCCGCTCGCTCGATGTGACCGTGCCTTCGCTCTCGCACCAGCCGGCTGCCGCAGGCAGGACCACGTCCGCCAGTTCCGCCGTCTTGGTATAGAAAAGGTCCTGCACCACCATGAATTCCAATCCGCCCAGCAGCTTGAGCGCGCGATGCCGGTCGGCTTCAGAGTCGGCGGGGTTTTCGCCCAGCACGTAGAGAGTTTTCAACTCGCCGCGTTCCATTGCGTCAAGCATGCCGCTGATGTGCCAGCCGCGCTTAGGAGGAATCTTCACGCCCCAGGCCTGCTCGAACTTGCTGCGCAGCTCCTCATTCTCAACGTGCTGGAAGCCGGGGAGGCGGTCAGGAATGGCGCCCATATCGCCGCCGCCCTGAACGTTGTTCTGGCCGCGCAAGGGGCAGACGCCGCTGCCATAGCGCCCCACGTGGCCGGTGAGCAGCGCAAGATTGATCAGCGCCAGCACGTTGTCCACGGCATTGTGGTGCTCGGTGATGCCGAGTGTCCAGCAGAGCTGCGCGCGGCCGGCGCGAGCATACGCGTGTGCTACCTGCCGTATCACTTCGGCCGGAACACCGGTGTCACGCTCCGCGCGCTCCAGGGTGTATTTTTCCACGTGCTCGCGGTAGGCGGCAAAGCCGCTGGTAGCGTGCTCAATAAACTTCGTATGGGCCAGGCCGGCGGAAATAATTTCCCGTGCCATGGCGTTGGCCAATGAGATGTCTGAACCCACGTCGAGCCCGAGCCACGTGTCCGCCCACTGCGCTGAGCTGGTGCGCCGGGGATCGATTACATACAGCTTCGCGCCGTTGCGCACGCCCTTCAGCACATGGTGAAAAAAGATCGGGTGCGTCTCCCGTGCATTCGATCCCCACAGCAGGATCACGTCCGCTTCTTCGGCTTCTCGATAGGAACTGGTGCCGCCGCCCGCTCCGAATACCGTCGCCAGACCGACGACGCTGGGGGCGTGTCAAGTACGGTTACAGCTATCGATGTTGTTCGTCCCCATCACCGAGCGGACAAACTTTTGCGCCGTGTAGTTCAGCTCGTTGGTGGTTTTCGAACAACTGAACATGCCAAAGTCGCGCGGATCACGCCTGTCAATGGATTTCTGGAACACTTGCGTCACGCGCTCCATGGCCTCGTCCCACGAGGCAGGATGGTGGGCGCCATTGTGCCGGACAAGCGGCTGGATCAGGCGGCTTTTTGTTGGAACGGCCATAGGACCAATCTCCCCCAAACCTTATTCTAACGCGGCGCGGCCCCTCATTTACCTGCTTTGCTCGACGAACCATCGCATAAAACAAAGCGGGATACCAAACAGTCGATGCGTTGGCAACCTCAAGCGCCGGCGGCGTTCACCAGCACAGCAAGCTCAGTAAGGCTGTGTACCTCGTAAGCCGGCTTTCCGGTCCCGGGCTTTGCGGCGCCAGAGCCGGGCCTGATGGATGGCCGGTTCACCCATACGTTGCGGATGCCCAGGGCGTTTGCCGGGGCAACGTCATGATAGAGGCTCTGGCCGGCGTGCAAGATCTGGTCTTTGCTCAGGCCGCTGCGGCGCACCGCTTCTTCAAAGTTCCTGAGGGAGGGCTTGTAGCTCTGGACCTGCTGCGCCGTAACGATAAAATCAAATTCAACCGGCGCCAGCTTTTTTCTGGTTTCGGCAAAAAGGTCATCGTCCACGTTGGAGATGATTCCCAGCCGGAACCTTCTTGCCATCGATTGCAGCCCGGCAACCGTATCAGGAAACGGCTTCCAGCGTGTGAGGGAATCGGCAAACGCGCGGCCCTCTTCCGCTGAGACATCCGCGCCCGTCCGACGGCCAATTTCCTGGGCAGTCCTGGCCAGCACCTGCCGGTAGGGCAAGTATGGGCCAGCTTCGATTTCGGCTTCTATCTCGCCGTACAGTTCCAGAAGCTGTGTGTCGGGAATTTGACGGCCGTCGCGCGAGAACAATGGACGCAGCGCCGTCAGCATGCCGCTTTCCCAATCAACCAAAGTCCCGTAACAATCAAACGTAATCAGCCGAATCGATTCAAAAGCCATGCCAAGCAGGATAATGCCGCGGCGGGGCGCTGTCTAACCTCCAGGCGTCGCTGTGACCATGGCAGTTCTTCCCATGTCCGATTCAAAGCGGCATACTACTAGGTGATGCTTACGCCCGTTGCAGACAGCCCTTTCGCCGTGCTTACATTGATCGCGGCGCCAGCCGTGTTTACGAATGCGTCTTCTGTGCTGGCGCTCGGCACCGGCAACCGCCTGGCCCGGGTGGTGGACCGCACTCGCCAACTGGTGAAGGACTTGCACGGCGCCGAGATTGACGCTGCAACCAGAAGCTTATGGGTGAGCCATCTGGGCCGCCTGGAAAAACGCGGCTCGCTGCTGGTGCGCGCGATGA
>JBGPZS010000397.1:0-4316 GCA_041493865.1 Terriglobia bacterium | reverse complement strand
TGAATCCTAGAAGGTCTACCGGGTGCCAGCTTTTCAGCACGCCCTCACGCCGCCCCAGAGGCGTGCGCACGGCATCAACGATGACTGCTTCGCGTGTCTGCATATTCTGTCGCTTGCGCTCCAAACCGCTCTTACCACTTGGTTGACGCTCGAGTTTTTGTGCCTTTCAGCAGGTGGCTCGGCGCCCGGTTGGCGTCCCACCCCAGCACGCGAAAACCGCGCGTGCCGGGGGCCCTGGCCTCGCCACCAACGAGCACTGAAGTCCGCCGTTTCTGCTCGAATTTTATTCTTTCTGCTCACATTCGTGTTGGTTATGCGGCAGCGCCTGGTTCTTTGATGAAGTTGGCAAAGGACATGTCTTTTTCCACCAATCGTTTCAGCAGCGGAGCGGGCTCCCAGAGTTCTCCATGCTGCTTGTGGAACTCTGAGATGCGGTCATAAACTTTTTTCAGGCCTACGGTGTCCGCGTACCACATGGGGCCGCCGCGGTGCGCCGGGAAGCCGTAACCGGTGAGATAGATGATGTCGATATCGACCGCGCGCAACGCGTAGCCTTCTTCCAGAATGCGCGCGCCTTCATTCACCAGCGCGTAGATTAGACGATCGACGATCTCCTCCTTCGAAATGGCGTGCTGCTTGATGCCGGCTTCCGCCGCCCATTTGCGGATATTCTCTTCTACCGTGGGATCGACAATGGCGCGGCGGTTCTCATCATATTTGTACCAGCCCGCGCCGGTCTTCTGCCCGTAACGTCCCATCTCGCATAGACGGTCTTCCGCCAGCGGCTGGCGAACCCCGGGCTTTTCCAGGTGCTTGAACTCTTTGCGGATGCGCCAGCCCACGTCCAGGCCGGCAAGATCTCCCACGGCCAGCGGCCCCATCGCCATTCCGTAGTCATACATCACTTTATCGACAGTTGCGATGTCTCCACCTTCTTCCACCAGGAACTGCGCTTCACGGCGGTAGGGGCCAAACATGCGGTTGCCTACAAAGCCGCGGCAGTTGCCCACCAGCACGCCCACCTTGGCCAGCTTCTTGGAAAGCTGCATGCACGTGGCGATGATCTCTTTGCTGGTGGCTTTGCCGCGCACGATCTCCAGCAGGCGCATGACGTTGGCCGGACTAAAAAAATGCGTGCCAATCACCGATTCAGGCCGTGAAGTGGCGGAAGCAATCTCATCGATGCTGAGCGTTGACGTGTTGCTGGCCAGCACGGCGCCTTTCTTGCAGATCTTGTCCAGGTCGCCGAATACCTGTTTCTTGAGCGCCATGCCTTCAAAGACGGCTTCCACTACCATGTCCGCGGATTCGAAGCCGTCATAGCTCAGCGTGGGTTTGATCAGCGCCATGCGTTCGTCCATCTGCTGCTGCGTGAAGCGGCCTTTCTTGACCGAATTGTCATAGTTCTTGCGGATGGTGTTCAACCCGCGGTCCAGCGCGGCCTGGTCTGTCTCTTTGAGCAGCACGGGGATGCCGGCATTGGCAAAGTTCATGGCAATGCCGCCGCCCATGGTCCCCGCGCCGATCACGGCAGCAGAGTTCACAGGAATCGTCGGCGTTTCCTTGGGGACATCGGGGATCTTGGCCACTTCGCGCTCCCCGAAGAAGACGTGGATCATCGCCTTCGACTGGTCAGAGAACAGACATTCGACAAAGAGCTTGCGCTCGGCTTCCACGCCTTCATCGAAGGGAAGTTTCGTCGCGGCTTCAATCGCATCGATCGCGGCCAGCGGGGCCATCAGGCCGCGGGCTTTTTTGCGGGCGGCATCGCGGGCGGCGGCAAAGATCGCGGCGTTTTGTTCCGGCGAGCCCAGTTTTTCATTGCGTTCACGTGTCTTGGGCGCGGGCTTGCCGGCGATCTCGTGCGCAAAAGCGACGGCACCGGTCAGCAAGTCACCGTCAATCAGCTTATCGACAATGCCCAGCGCCAGCGCTTCTTTTGCCTTGATGGGATTGCCGTCCGCGCACATCTCAACGGCTTTGGCCACGCCCGCCAGCCGGGGCAGCCGCTGCGTTCCCGCCGCGCCGGGAATCAGGCCGAGCTTTACTTCGGGCTGTCCAACCTGCGCCGTGGGCGCGGCCACGCGATAATGCCCGGCCATCGCCAGTTCCAGGCCTCCGCCGAATGCCGTGCCGTGGATCGCCATCACCACCGGCTTGCTGCAATCTTCAATGCGCTTGAGTAGCGGCACAAACGCCACGCCGCGCTGCGTCTTGCCGGAGGTCATCTTGCCGAACTCCTTGATGTCCGCGCCCGCGACGAACGTCTTGCCCCCGCCAATCAGTACCGCCGCCTTCACCGTGGGGTCTTTATCAATCTGCTCAATGGCTTCAGAAATTCCTTCCGGCACTCCTGGGCTCAGCGCATTGACCGGAGGATTGTTGACCGTAATGATGGCAATGTCGTTGTCTTTTGTCAGTTGGACCAGATCACTCATGGGGGTTTTCTCTCTTGGGTTTTATAACGGCTCAAGTCACGCCAGCAGTTCAATACGCCGATTTCAGCGGACGCAGACCGGGGGTAAGTCTATTGAATGGCCATTCATTTGGTCAAACCACTGCGTGGGGCGGACGTTGGTCTCCTCCGCGTCTCCGCGCCTCCGTGGTGAGATTTGGTTTTCAATTCCGGCAATTTTAGCAATTCTGGTAATCTCGCCGATCAGCGATCATCCGCGCAAATCTGCGGCAAAATCTTCCTCCGCTTCCTCCGTTCCTCTGCGTTTCAAAGGTTTTGCTCTTGCTCTTCTCCGCGTCTCCGCGCCTCCGTGGTGAAGGTTGCTTTTCCGATTTTCCGCAATCTCCCCTGGTCCGTGTCATCCGTGTTAATCAACGGTAAGCCCTCTCACCGCCGACTTCAGCTCCAGCACTTCCAGCGGACACTCCGGCCAGTTATGTACCCAGCAGATAATCATGTCGCAGCCGTCCGTCCTGTGTCCATGTTTTAAGAAGTTGCGGCTTTCGTATTCAAATTCAATTCGTACCCGCTGCCACCGGCCGGGCTGCACCTCCCGTAGCGCTTCGCAGTCCGGAAACTCCGCTTGCAGCAGCGTCACAATATAGCCAAGCTCTCGCGCCATCGTGCCAAACAGGTACACCACGCCTAGTTCGTTGGTGGGCGCATGCGCCAGCGGGGCCCTGTTCATTGGCGTCCCGTATACCGGACGGTTCGTAAAAACGTCCCACCGCGCCGCCGCATGCCCCGGCCACAGGCTTTCCGTGGCCGGCCAGCTCAGTTCTTTTTCTGTTCTCGCCATGGCCACCACGTCCGGCCACTGTTTCTCCAGGCCATGTTCCTGCGCGTACTTAAGCATCATGTGCGGTACCCGGCGCCAGCTTCCGCACCGTGCCAGTACAGCCTTGGCGCTGTGCACGCCATTCTCTTCATAGGCCATTGAACTGGGAGGCTTCTTGAGCTGCCGTGTCACCCTCGCCCAGTCGTCAAACAGCGCTTCCATCGGAATCCGGAACTTCCTGCCTGTCTCCATCCCGCACGCAATCAGCGCGTTGGTGTAGGTTGTAAACTCGTTGCGTACCGTCCGGCGTCCCACCGGGGTCATCGTTTTCAATTCAGCCAGGCTCGGTACCCGTCCCAGCTTCTCCGCCAATCCCCGGATCGTCGTCATGATCTCTTCTCTCGTCATCGTCGTTCTCCAGCCAAAAGTCGTGGACCGCAGGCGCCGGGCCCCATGCGAGCCCGATTTTGGCTTGCATGGGTAGAGCCGCCCTCGCCTGCGTATACAGCTTTCCCAGGCGTGCTTTGGGCTTCGATTTATTTTGTCGGGTAAATGGGTGCTAGTTTCCTAGCTACGCTGCCTGTGGGCTATACGGGGGCTCACAGCACAGCATCTGGTTGCAGGCCTTTTCGGGTCTCCCCGGATCGCTAACAGCTTTGTTTTCAGTCTGTTTTGCGACGGTTCGCCGGCGCCGCTCCCGGCGAGAACCTAAGCGCATAATAAACGAAATAGGAACGAATGTCAATAGCGAAAACTGTGTGGCTTCTAGCGCCTCTCAGTGGGACATCTGCCGGTGAAACGCTTCCAACTCTATTTGATTGGTTTCGCTTATGCTACGATCAGCCACGGAGTTAAAGACACCTAGTGAGCCGTAGCACGATTGCGCTTAAGGAACTGAAACTATTGTGCCTGAGATCGGGCAATCTATGTGCCTTCCCGAGCTGCAATCGGGAATTGGTCAGCGAAGGCGCCGATCCTGACGATCCCGTTGTTCTAGGAGAAGTTGCTCACATCATTGCAGAAAGCCCCGAGGGACCCAGGGGCACAGGTGACGCCAGTGCTGCCGCGAACAACAGTTACGAG
>JBGPZS010000175.1:0-7717 GCA_041493865.1 Terriglobia bacterium | reverse complement strand
TCTGCGCCTTCGGCATAGTGCTTCAGATCGCGAAAGACGCCGATGGTGAATATGTCCCACGCCGCGCCCTGGTCGCGCACAAAAATGAAATTCTCCGGCTCTTTCAACGCTTTCGAGTAGGCGTTCTCCATCTCACGCTCTCTATATAAGTCGACGAATTTGCCCGGCAGTGAGACGAACATCTCTACGTGAAAAAACGCGCCGCTGGCAAACGCCTTGCGCAGGTCGGCCAGCGGCGGACCGTAGGCAAACAGGTCCTCCTGCCAGGCGATGTTCTCTTTGAACTTGTCATCGAGCCTGCCTGCCTGTTCGGCTTGCTTGCGTTTGCCGATCCGCTCAGGCTGATAATACTCAGCGTAACTGCCGGCAGGGAAGAGCACCATCAGGTCCCAGTGGTCTCCCTGGCTGTGGCGCATCCAGAGCGGGGTTTCGTCGCCGGCCTGTTTCAACTCGGCTGCCCGCGCCTTGTAGAGATCGATCAGCTCCAGCAGTTTTCCCGGCGCCGCCTGTACCAGCGTTACCTTGTATAGATAAGGGTTGTCCGCGGCGCGCGCGCTTGCGGCAAAAAACGAACACAGCAGCAGCATGAACACGGCTTGTTTCGAGCGCATTCAGAGTGGCTCACTTTCCTGGGATTGGAAGCAGGCTGCGTGGCGTTGTGGTCCGTCACAGCGTTGCGCCAGCTTCGCTGCGATGTTAACTTAAGAAGTTTGCATTGTGAATGTATTTTCGGGAGGAAGCATGGCGTCATCCTATAACGGGGTCCCGCTACCGGCGGGAGGCAGCCCCATTTCTTTCAGCGGCGGCAAGCTGCAGGTCCCAGACAATCCGATTATTCCTTACATTGAAGGCGACGGCACGGGACGCGACATCTGGGCGGCCTCGGCGCGCGTCTTTGACGGCGCCGTGGAAAAAGCGTACGGCGGCAAGCGCAAGATCCACTGGTATGAAATCTTCGCCGGAGAAAAGGCGTTCACGCAATTCAATGACTGGCTGCCGCAAGGTTCGGTTGACGCCGCGCGTGACCTGCACGTCTCGATTAAAGGCCCGCTGACCACGCCCATCGGAGGCGGCATCCGTTCTTTGAACGTCGCCTTGCGCCAGATCATGGATCTTTACGCCTGTATCCGTCCGGTGCGCTATTACCAGGGCGTGCCTTCACCGGTGAAGCATCCGGACCAGCTCAACGTCATCATCTTCCGTGAAAATACTGAGGACGTTTACGCCGGGATCGAATGGAAGCAGGGAACCCCTGAAGTCAAGAAGCTGCTGGATTTTCTCAACAACACCATGTTGGCCGGGACCAAGAAGCGCATCCGCGAAGATTCGGGAATCGGCATCAAGCCCATCTCCATCTTTGGCACCAAGCGCCTGGTGCGCATGGCCATCCAGCACGCGGTGAAAAACAAGCGGCGTTCCGTGACCCTTGTGCACAAGGGCAACATCCAGAAATTTACCGAGGGCGCCTTCCGCGAGTGGGGCTATGAGGTGGCGCGTGACGAGTTCCGCGAAGAGATCGTGACCGAACGCGAGAGCTGGATCCTGGACAACAAAGACAAAAATCCCAACCTGGGCGTGGAGCAGAACGCCGCCATGATCGAGCCCGGCATGGATTTTGCCCCGGAAAGCTTCAAGCAGGAGCTTTACGCGGAAGTGAAAACCGTGCTCGATTCCATCGGCAAGTCGCATGGCGGCGGCGCGTGGAAAAAGAAGATCATGGTCAATGACCGCATTGCCGATTCGATCTTCCAGCAGGTGATTATCCGCCCCGCGGAATATGACATTCTGGCCACGCCGAACCTCAACGGCGACTACATTTCTGATGCTTGTGCGGCCCAGGTCGGCGGCCTGGGCATTGCGCCCGGCGCCAACGTCGGCGACCAGCACGCAGTGTTTGAGGCCACGCACGGCACAGCGCCCAAGTATGCCGATAAAGACGTGATCAATCCCGGGTCAGTGATCCTCTCCGGGGTAATGATGCTTGACTATATGGGATGGCCGGAGGCGGCGCGGCTGATTGAGACCTCTCTGGAAGCCACCATCCAGCAGAAATTCGTGACCTATGATTTCGAGCGCCTGATGCCGGGCTCGACCAAAGTCAAGACCAGTGAATTTGCCGGACATATGCTGGAAAACATGGTTGACCGGCGCAAGAAAACTGCAGTGTAAGTTTGGACCGAAATTATTTGTGCCGCGCCAGACTTCTCGCAGCATCCGAGGGCTGAGCGCCGGAGGCGCGACCAGAGGTTAGCCCACCCTGAGGCGAGCGGACGCGAAGCCGGAAGGGTGGGTAGACGAAGGGATAAAGCGGAGCCCGTAGGGGCGGCACAAAGAACATCATTTTTACATATCCGGCATGAATGATTCCATGCCGTGGCAAAAAGGAAGGATTCTCATGCGCAAAAAAGTAACGATCGTAGGTGCAGGAAACGTGGGAGCCACGGCCGCCCACTGGGTCGCTTCAAAAGAGCTGGCCAACGTGGTGCTGATTGACGTTTTGGAAGGCGTACCTCAGGGCAAAGGGTTGGACCTGCTGGAAGCCATGCCCATTGAGAAACGCGATTCTTTCGTTCTCGGCACGAACGACTATGCCGATACCGCGAACTCTGACATTGTGGTGATCACCGCCGGCATCGCGCGCAAGCCGGGCATGAGTCGCGACGATTTGCTCAATACCAACTACAAGATCATGCAGGACGTGATCGCCAAAGTGGTGGCCAACTCACCGAACTGCATATTGATCGTTGTCTCCAATCCGCTGGATGCCATGTCGCAGGCGGCGTTCAAGCTGAGCAAGTTCTCCCGCAATCGCGTAATCGGCATGGCGGGCGGGCTGGACTCGGCGCGTTTCCGCACCTTCATCGCGCAGGAACTGAACGTGAGCGTGGAGAACGTAACGGCCTTCGTGCTCGGCGGACACGGTGACACCATGGTCCCGCTGGCTCGATACTCCACCATGGCCGGCATTCCAATCACCGAGTTGATCGCAAAAGACCGGCTCGACGCCATCGTGCAGCGCACCCGCGACGGCGGCGCCGAGATCGTGAAATACCTCAAGACCGGCAGCGCGTATTACGCTCCTTCCGCGGCGGCCACGGAGATGGTGGAAGCCATTCTCAAAGACAAAAAAAAGATCCTTCCCTGCGCCGTCCATCTGCAGGGCGAGTACGGAATCAACGGGCTTTTTGTCGGCGTGCCGTGCAAGCTGGGCGCGAACGGCCTGGAGCAGATCATCGAAATCAAACTGACGGCGGAAGAGCAGGCGGCCCTGCAGAAGAGCGCTGATTCGGTGGCTGAACTGGTAAAGGTGATTGGGGTTTAGATCGTGGGCTTGTCTAAGGCCGCGACGAAGATGATGACCTTTACCGGGTCCATGCGCCGACTCCGCTATTCGGTTCGCTCGATTGTGATCGAGTTGATCACCACGTCCTTTGCCGGACGATCTTGCGCGCCTTTTTTCGCTTTGGAAATCTTGTCCGCAATGTCCTGTCCCTCGACGACTTCGCCAAAAATCGTATGCTTTCCAGTCAGCCAGGGAGTGGCGGCTACGGTGATGAAGAACTGCGAGCCATTCGTTCCGGGGCCTGCATTCGCCATCGCCAGTTTGCCGGCTTTATCGAATTTGTGCGGCGAACCTACAGTCTCATCTCCGAACTTATAGCCTGGGCCACCCATGCCGGTGCCGCTGGGATCGCCGCCCTGGATCATGAAGTCAGGAATCACCCGGTGAAAGAATGTGCCGCTGTAAAGAGGTCCGGAACTGCTCTTGCCGCTCACACTGTCTTTCCAGCTTCGTTTGCCCTCGGCAAGATCGGTAAAGTTCTTGGTGGTGATGGGCGCTTCCTGTTCAAACAACCGGCAAACAATCTTGCCTTCCGTGGTGTCCAAAACCGCGTATGTCCCTGGCTGGCGTGTCATCGATTTCTTCCTTTCGGCAATTTTTTCGGGCAACAGTTGCTGTGTACCTGGTTCAGTTCTTGGGCGGCGCAGAAGCAGGTGGCGTAGTGGCTTTTGTAGCAGCCGGCTTCTTGGGCGCTGGTTTCGCTGTTGCGCTGCCCGCACCCTGGATTTCAATGTGCGTGATCTTCACCGGGTTCTGTGGACGTTCGTTGCGTGGGGCGCACGGGCCAGCGGTGCAGGGCATGCGGGCGATCTTCTTCACCAGTTCCACGGTGCTTTCGTCGCACTGACCAAAGATGATATAGCCGGTGCCTTTTGCTCTTCTGAGCTGCGGGCATCCGCCTTCATCAAGACAGGGATTGAGGAAGGAAAGCTCCTTTTCCGTGATGAAGAATTGCGAGCTGCTCGTAGCGGGATCTCCACCGCGGTTGGCCATGGCTAGGCGCCCTGGCTGGTCAAAGAGGAGGTCAGGATAGAGTTGATCTGAAATTTCAAAACCTGGATCGCCGGAGCCTGTGCCGGTAGGATCGCCGGCCTGGATCATGAAGTCCGGGATGGTGCGGTGAAAGATCACGCCATCATACAAGGGCTTGCCATGCACGGTCTTACCGGAGATTGGGTCTTTCCAGGCCTTGGTGCCCTTTGCCAGGCCGATAAAATTTGCCACGGCTTTGGGATCTTTGTCAGAGAAAAGAGTGCACGTCATGTCGCCCGCAGAGGTGTGAATGATGGCCGTAGGAGGCGTCTTGGCCGGGGCCGTTTTTGCGGCTTTCTTGGGGGCCGTACTCTGGACGGAACTATTCGTCTTGGTTTGCGCGGCAGCGGCAAGGCCCAAACACATTAGAATCAACGCAGCACGAGTCACCATTCATCTCTCCTTGTTTAAGGACGTAAGTTAAAGGGCGTAAGCGAATATTAGAAATGGTGACCGGAAAGAAGTAAAGTCTGCGGCGCTCTGGGTGCAGCCTCGCCATGGAGCCTGCTCTCTTTAAATCGCTGTAACCTTTTCCTGAAGCCACGGTAATCATCCCTGAAAGGACAAACAGCCCCTGCTGGAACCGATGGCCAATTCGATGTCCGACGAAGAGCTGATGGCGCAGGTGCGGAGCGGCGTCGGCGAAATGCTGGGCGTGCTGTTTGAGCGCTATCACGTGCCCTTGTTCAATTTTTACTTGAAGCTGACCGGCGACCGTACTTTGAGTGAAGACCTGGTACAGGAGGTCTTCTTTAGGATCCTCAAGTATCGCCACAGCTATCGCACGGACACGGCGTTCCGCGCCTGGATGTACCAGATTGCCCGCAACGCCCGGCTTGACCATCTGCGCAAGCGCCGGCCGGAAACGAGCTGGGAGCCAGAAATGTCGCCCGCGGTGGCGCCTGTGGATACGGCGCAGCAGAGCCAGGAAGCAGTGCTGCTGCACAGCGCGTTGATGCGGATATCAGAAGACAAGCGCGAAGTCCTGGTCCTGAGCCGCTTTCAGGACCTGAAATACGAAGAGATTGCCCAGCTCCTGGGTTGCGAGGTGGGAACGGTGAAAACCAGGGTCCATCGCGCGCTACAGGAACTACGACAGATATTTCATCAGCTTGAAAGTGGGAAACCCTTAAGCGGCAAAGGTCCTCATGGGGCCTGGCCTACGCCCGGGAGTGTGCAATGAAGTGCGAAGAGATTGGCGAGTTGTTGCCGGATTACCTGCAAGGCAGGCACGCTGAACTGGCAGGCGAAGTGGAAAAACATTTAGCGGGTTGCATTGCTTGTGGCGAAGAAGCTGCCTTGTGGAAGAACCTGGCATTGTTGCCGGAAGAGCAGCCCAGCCCGGCGCTCGAATCGCGATTTAAAGTAATGCTTGAAAGTTTCCAGGAAGGACGCTGGGAGAAAACAAGCCTGGCAGCGGAGAAGAGCAAGGCTCCAGTCCCGATGCTTTGGGGCCTGGGCAACTGGAGACAAATACCTGCTGCAGGGATTGTGTGGGCCTGTCTCTTTCTGGTGTGCGGATTTCTGATCGGCAGACAGTCTGACCGTGGCCCGAACACCGAAGTGCAGAAACAGCTTGCGGACCTGCAAGGCGAACTTGCCGCCACGCGGCAGACAGTCGCGCTTTCCATGTTGCAGCAGCAGTCGGCCAGCCAGCGGCTGGAAGGCGTGAGCTGGAGCACGCGCCTGCCCGAACCGGACCCCAAAGTCATGGGCGCGCTCTTACACACCTTGCGTTTTGACAACAATGTTGACGTCCGCCTGGCGGCGCTTGACGCGCTCAGCCGTTATGCCGGCCGGCCTGAAGTCCGCCGTGAACTGGTGGATGTACTGGAAAGCCAGCAGTCGCCGCTGGTGCAGATTGCCTTGATTGATCTGCTGGTGGACCTGCATGACAAGAGCGCGGTCCCCCAATTCAAGAAGTTCCAGCAGGACCCCAAGGTCGATCCCACGGTAAAGAAACGCGTGGATTGGGGAATACAGCAGTTGAGCTGAGGCGCGTCCTGAAATCGGAGCGCAAAGAAGTCCCGGTCAGGGGAAAGGAATGATTGGAGAGTAGCCATGATGAGACACAGATTTCTTACGGTGGTCCTGATGTATTCGCTGGCCATGCTGTTGTTGCCGCAATGGAGTACCCCGCTGCGCGCGGTTGGGGGCGATGACGACGACTCAGATTCAAGCATGCGTCTGCAGGAAAAAGAAACCATCCGCAAAACTTTCAATCTGACCGCTGCCCACAAGATTTTGGAGGTCGATAACATTTTCGGCTCCATCGAGGTAACCGGCGGCCAGGGCGACCAGGTCCAGCTGGTGGTGAATAAAACCATCTACGCGGAGTCCAAGGACAGAATGGAAGCCGCGAAAAAAGAAGTCACGCTGGACGTTACCGATCAGCCGGATTTCTTAAAGCTCTTCGTGAATGGCCCGTTCCGCTGCAATTGCAACGATGGCCATGATGGCTGCGGCGGCTGGCACGGCGACCGCGGGTACACCGTGAAGATGGATTTCCAGCTCCAGGTGCCGCGGAATATTGAAATCAAGCTGAAGACGGTCAACTCAGGGCGCGTCCATGTGCAGGATGTGACCGGAAATTTCTCCGTCCACAACGTAAACGGCGGAATTGAGATGCAGAACATCGCCGGCTCCGGAGTGGCCAAAACCGTGAACGGCGGAGTGAAGGTCACGTTTCGCGAGAACCCGCGTGAGAAGTCTGATTTCGGGACCATCAACGGCAATGTTGATCTGTTCTTTGTCCGCGGACTATCGGGCGACTTCCGCTTCAAGACCATGAATGGCGCCGTCTATAGCGATTTTGAGATGACCTCCCTGCCGGCACAGCCGGTCAGCAGCGAGCAGCGCGGCACAAAGTTTGTGTTTCGTTCCGACCGGTACACCGGTGGGCGCATTGGCTCCGGCGGGCCGGAGATCAGGGCTGAAAATTTAAATGGAGACATACGCGTTCTCGAACACCATGAGTAACCGAGGAAGAGTAAACCTATGAACAATTATTTTAAGATTTATAAGTACATTCTTTCTGTAACGGCGGCAGTATTGGTCGCAATAGCGCAGCCTCTTTGCGCACAGTCAGAGAACAAGGTCACCGTTCCGTTGAGTGATCCTACACGCCCGGTCAACCTGCGGGCCCACCTGGTGAGCGGTAGTATCACCGTGAAGGGCGCTGACGTGAAAGAGGTGGTGGTGGAGGCCAGGGTCCGGGGCCATGAAGACTCGGGCCGCGAAGGAAGAGGTGAGGGAATGAAACGCATTCCCATGACCTCAACCGGGCTGAACATTGAGGCCGAGAACAACCAGGTGCGTGTGAGCACGGATTCTTACCAGCGC
>JBGPZS010000026.1:0-16675 GCA_041493865.1 Terriglobia bacterium | reverse complement strand
CATTTCGCCTCAGGTCTGTAGAATTTTTTGTCGCACGGATGGGCTATCATCCACCCACATCGATTTTTCGAAGCAGCATTTTATTAGGTTGCAGAGTTACTCAGTAAACTATCTTGTCCGTCTTTGCCTTCCATGCCTCAAATGGAGCTAAAGCTTCCTTGTGGACTAGTTGCACGATGGACATTTGCTGTTGTGCATAGGGCAGACAGATCTGTTCCTTGATAAAGGAATCGTCAAAACCAGCCTCAGCGGCCGCACTGGCGGTGGCCGCAAAGAAGACTTGCGCCGGCCGGGCCCAGTAAATCGCCCCCAGGCACATGGGACACGGTTCACAGCTGCAGTAAATTTCGCATCCGCCGAGTTCGAAATGGCCGACGGCCTGGCAGGCTTTTCGAATGGCAACAACTTCAGCGTGGGCGGTAGGGTCAAGAGTTGAAGTGACCTCATTCGCACCGGTGGCGATGACTTGACCTTCTTTCACCACCAAAGCGCCAAAAGGTCCGCCACGACCGCTCTTTACGTTCTCCACGGCCAGTTGAATGGTTTTATAGATAAATTCATTTCGATTCATTGCTGCTCCGAAAGAATCAACATGCGGCTCCCATCATAACGAGCTGTGGGCAATTGGGATAGGCTACCCGTAGGGATAAAAAACAAAAAACAGAATGGAAAAGGCAGTCAAGACAAACAAAGCCGGCTTCACTTGCCGGATCTTGCCCGCCACCAGCTTGCACAACGGATACAGGACGAACCCCGCAGAGATTCCCACCGCGATATTAAAGGTAAAACACATGAGCGTGACTACGGCAAACGCGGGGATGGATTCAGAGTAATCACTGAAATCAATGCGCGTAATGGGTTCAAGCATGAACAAGCCGACAATGATCAGAGCCGGGCCATAGGCCTGGGGTGGAATCGAGGTAACAAAAGGAGCAAAGAACAGCGTCAGGGCGAAACACGCTGCGGTGACCAGCGCGGTCAAGCCAGTGCGCCCGCCGGATTCGATTCCCGTGGCCGATTCCACGTACGCGCCTGAGGTCGTGGTGCCGATGGCGGGAGCAAGGCAAGTCGTAAGGGCGTCTGCCAGCATGGGCCGCTCAATCTGCGGCAGGTTGCCATCTTTATCCAGAAAACCTGCGCGCGCGGAGAGACCGATCAATGTTCCCATGGTGTCGACGAAGGCCATGATGAAGATGGTGAACACCACGGGAAAAGCGCTCCACGACATGACGCCGCGGAAGTCAAGTTGCCACAGGATTGGACCGAGCCAGGGAGGAAAGCTCACGAAATGAACAGGGGGCGCGACAATCCTGGCGGCGAAGGCGATGAGGGCCGTCGCCACAATTCCAAACAGAATAGCGCCGCGAACTTTGCGGATCACCAGGACTGAGAGCACCAGAAAGCCGGCGATCGCCACCAGGACCGGCGCGGTGGTGAGATGGCCGGCGCGAACAGGCGCGCCAGGCACGCCGAGCGCCACGATTCCAGTCTGGTTCAGGCCGATGAAGGTCAGAAACAGTCCAATCCCGACGGCAAAACTGTAACGGAGCGAGACGGGCACGGCCTCTACCACCCATTGCCGCAGGCGCAACACGGTCAAGAGCACAAAGAGCACGCCGGCGATAAAGATTGCCGCCAGCGCGGTTTGCCATTTATAGCCAAGCTGTTGGCAGACCGTGAAGGCAATGAACGCGTTCTCTCCCATGTACGGCGCGATGGCAAATGGACGGTTGGCGTAGAGGCCCATCAACGTGCAACCAAATACGGCCGCAGCCACCGTAGCAACAAAACTGGGCCCGGCAGGGATGCCGGCATTACTGAGGATGGCCGGATTCACCACCACGATATACGACATGGTGGTAAACGTGGTCAGACCAGCGATGACTTCGCGAGAGACAGTTGTACCGTGTTGTTCGAGGTGAAAGAACCGCTCGAATGCGCTCATTCAGAATGCGGCCTCGGTTTCAGGCTTTGGTCCAGGTAAGCCAGATATCCGCAGAGCAGGCGATAGGTGTCATAGTAATTGTTGGGGCGGAATTGCGTGGTGGCGCCGGTGGTGACATTCTGCTGGGTCAGCGAGTGAATTGTGATCTGCGGTATGTGCCGCGCCGCAAACGGATCGGAATCCGTGTTGCCCACGGCTGCAATGTCGATCTGGCTGGCAGGGAGTTTCAACGCATACACCATGATGATCAGGGCATGGACCAGGTCTTTGTCGGAATGCGCGGTCCAGACCTTGGTGGGAGAAAGGCCGAGAGCGTCAACGTTGATCATGGCTTCGGCGCGATCGAGCTGCAACCGGGTCAGGTGGCGGGCGAAGAACTCAGCGCCCGCTGGATCATTGCCGTTGTCGGCAAACGCGACAAAAACAAAACTGTGGCTCCGCTTTCGTTCGCGCAGGCTTTGATAGAGCGCCGGCAGCAGTGATGCGCCGCTCCAGTTGTCCAGGGGCCTTTGCGCGGAGGATGTGCGTTCGTAATGCCCGCCTACGATCACGGTGTCGCCTTCCCCGGTCCCCAGCCGGCAAATGATGTTAGGGATCTCCGTGCCTTCCACTTTCTGCTCGAACAAGGAGTTTCCATTGCATCCGGCCTGGATAAACAGTTCTTTCAGCCTGGTCGCGCGGTCAGCGTTGGTCCCTGGAATGTCCTTCATTCGCTCCAGAACCAGGGATTTTTCGGCAGGAGTAAATTGGACCTTCTGCGCCAGGCAAGCCCCGCACAAGAGAACGATCGTGACTCGAAAAAACAGACCAGGCCCGCGCATGGTCAGGTTATCTTACACGGACGCGGCGTACTCCACTACCCGGGAGGCACGATCTTTAGGCCCCTTACAGCGCTATGCAGCGTGGTAGGAAAGCCTGTTGTCCATCCTGTTGATGTAAGCCCACGGAACGTCAGGATCATGCGTGAAGATGGTAAGCCACTGCTCGGGGATGGCGCGTGCGTAGTACCGCTTGCGGTTGTCAATCACCTCGAGGGGAAAGAGGTCATAAGCCATCACCCAAGTCGGCTCGATATGCCAGGTGGTTGGAATGAGGTCAGAGATGTAACACGCCGTCTTACCGGCGCTGCGGATGAATACAGCCCACATGTTGCGCGTGTGGCCGGGCCAGACTTCGACGGAGATCCCCGGAACAATTTCCGCGTTGCCGTTGATGAGCTGCATCTGGCCGGATTGGATCAGGGGATCATAGTTTGGGCTGAGATAGCTCACACGGTCGCGCTCCAGTTGCAGCGATCCATGCTTCCACTCGCCTTCCGGTGCGTAGTATTTGGCGTTGGGGAAAGTGGCGACGGCCGCGCCGTTTCGATACACGGTGTTCCAGCCGCAGTGGTCGAAATGCAGATGGGAGTTGATGACGATATCGATCTTTTCCGGCGTCAACCCGGTCGCATGAAGATTCTCCAAAAGTTTTTCTTGCGACTGGAAAATCTTCTTCATTTTTTCGTCCAGCTTGTTGCCGATGCCGGTTTCAATCAGGATGTTCTGCTTGCCGGTGCGCACCAGCACGGAATTGCAGCCCACGGCGATGCGGTTGAACTCGTCCGGCCTGACCTTCCGCTGCCACATGAATTTGGGGACCACGCCGAAGAAAGCCCCGCCATCGGCGACGTATGTGCCGTCAGAAATGACGGTCAACTCAAAGTCACCCAAAGCGATCGTTTGATTGTGCACTTCGGTTACTCCGTGCCCAGCAACTCACGGTGGAAATGCGACCTGATGCGCGTGAAAAGATGTACGCGTGTTCCCGGCCCGGAAATGCTATGCGTCTTGCGCGGGTAAAGCTGCAAATCGAACTGCTTGCCGGCGTTGATGAAAGCATTGAGCATCTGCATCGTGTTCTGCATATGGACGTTGTCGTCACTCGTGCCGTGGACTTCAAGCAGATGGCCTTTCAAGTCCGCGGCGTATGTAATCGGCGAACCCTTCTTGTAGCCTTCTTCAAATTGCGGCACCAGACCGGCATAGCGCTCTGTATAAATGGAATCATAGTCTCTCCAGTCGGTCACTGGGGCCACGGAGACGCCGGCTTTGAAGCGGTCAGAGTGGGTCATGGCGATCAAGGTCATATAGCCGCCATAACTCCAGCCCCACCAGCCCATGCGCGAACCATCGAGCTGCGGGAATTTCTGCAGCGCCTGGTCGATGGCGGTGAGCTGGTCCTTCAGCTCCACTTCGCCGAAGTTGTGCATCAGAGCAGCGGCGAATTTCTTCCCGCGCGCGCCCATGCCGCGGTTATCCACCTGAAGAACGGCAATGCCGTCATGCATCAGGACCTGGTTAAAGAGGAGGGTGGCGCCGGCCCAGGCGTCGCGGACGGTCTGCCCGTGCGGCCCGCCGTACGGATTATTGAGCAGAGGAACTTTTTTCCCCGCGCTGTCTGGAGGCAAGTAGAGGAGCCCACGCAGCACGGTGCCGTCTTCAGCCTTGAAGTCGACAAACTGCGGTGCGATGAGATTGAGTGAATCGACGCTCTTTGACTTCCAGAAGACATCACAGCTTCCGCCGACGCGGCAGAAAGACAGTTGCGGCGGTGTCATCATGGCGGAAAAATGATCGATGTAAAACTGCCCATTGGGCGCAACCGTGGCCGCGTGCGTCCCGCCCTGGGTGAGGCACTGGAAGCCCGTGCCATCCAGCTTGACGCTGCAAAGGTGGCGCTGCCGGTCATCACCGGCGTTGGTGGTGAGCAAGAGCGTGCCGCTGGCTACATCAGTGCCTTCAATCTCAAAAACTTCAAATTCACCCTTGGTGATCTGGTTGACCAGCTTGGCGTCGGCTGCAAGCGGATTGGCCTTGTCGAAAGAATAAAGGTAGAGATGGGTGTGGCCGTCACGCCAGCTTGACCAGGTGAACTTGTCTCCGGACTTCAACATCTGGACGTTGTTGTCAACCTCAATCCAGGTATCGCTCTTCTCGCTGAGCACCCGCCGAGACTTGCCGCCGGCCACGTCAACAAAATAAAGATCAAGCTGGTTCTGCGCGCGATTGAGCACCTGGGCCCAGACCACGCCGTCACGCACCCAACCAAAGCGCGGGATATACATGTCTTTCTCATCGGTCAGATGGATCCACTTCACAGCGCCGCCGGACGCGCTGACCACGCCGAGCTGGACTTCAGGGTTGGGATCGCCAACCTTGGGGTATTTTTCGTTGTAAACCGTGGGATGCTGGGGAATGAAGTCAGTGATCGGATACGTGGGCACCTTGGCTTCATTCATCTGCATGAAGACAATCCTGCTGGAGTCGGGCGACCAAAAGTAATTGCTGCGGACATCAAGCTCTTCCGCGTAGACCCAGTCCACTTCGCCGTCCAGCAAATCCTCGCCGGAATCATTGGTCAGAGCTTTCTCCGACCCGCCGCTAATGTCTTTCACCACAAGATTGTGCTTGCGGACATAAGACAGCCGCTTGCCGTCGGGCGAAAACTTGGGATCGCCCGCGGATTCGCTCAGCGCCACAGACTTGCCCGTGGACAGCGTGTAATACCAGAGCTGGCCGTTGGCGTCGAATAAGATGTGCCCGGAGTCCGGCGCCCAGTGGTATCCGGCAACGCGATAGCGCTCGCGGTTGTCTTTCTCGCGGTCGTCTTTGGAAGTGGAGACCGGCGGCTTCATGGCGGCGATTTTCTCTGATGCCACCAGGACAGCCGGCTTGCCCGCGGTCACGTCAATGTAATAGAGGTCGGCCTTCTCGCCCTGCTCCTGATGCAGGAAATACGAGACCTTCTTGCCATCAGGGCTCCATTTGACGGTGTCCGGCGCGCGCCCGGTCAGCCCAGCGGGGGCAAAGATGGATTGCACGGTCAGCTCTTGAGCGTCAGCGACGGCACCGACCAACGCCGCCAGGAAAAAAGAAAGAAAAAGCCTCTTCACGGAACACTCTCCAAGGGTGGAGTGGAACGAGAAGTGTAACATCACCGATCACCAGCAGCACTCAGTATCAGCCGGAACATGAATTCGACAAATATCGATTATTTGAAACGCTTTTCCAATAACCTGCACAACTGGAAAGAACATCGCCCCCTAGCCTGAAAGAGGCATCTGCCGGCCGAGCCCACAGAGGCCTTTTTACCGGATAATTACCGCGAGATTGATTAAGGAGTGGAATATATGCGACGTCGCGACTTTCTTCAGGGCCTGGCTGCAAGTTCAGTGATCCTTTTGCTTCCCGAACAACTGCTGGCGGATAGCCTGCTTCGTCCCGGCAACGATGTCTCACTCCGGTGCCTGGGAAACGTCAATGGTCCGAGGTTTCTTGATGGCCGGACCGCCAATGCTACGGTCGGGCTAGCGCCGGAACTGAGCAAGAAGTTTTCTGGAACGAAATGGCACATATTCAGCGGAGGAGCCGGCTCCATTGCGTTGCAGTGCCGGGGAAGCGTTCCGGGCAATCGCTGGCTCGATGGTCGCACCGCAGCAGGTACTGTCGGTTTGGCCCCCAACACCAACAAACCCTTCACCGGCACCCGTTGGCAAGTTGTTCCCCTCGATAACAGCAACCCAAATATTGTCGGGCTGAAGTGTCTTGGCAATATCGAAGGCCCACGCTGGCTTGACGGGCGTACTGGAAACGGCACCGTAGGGCTGGCCAAGACCACGGACCCACCCTTCACCGGAACCAGATGGGAAGTCAAGATCTACACCGGTTGCTTTGACGAAGGGTGTTAGCGGCTCAGCGTCATTTGCGGGTCGCAGCCGCTGAAATGCGATGGCGAAGCCACCAACTACATCTTCTCTTCCATCTGCCGTCTCAATCGCCGCGATTCAGCCAGCAGCCCCATGCTGTGCATCAGGTGTTGCAACGTGACGATTCCCACCAGCCGCTCCTGGTCAACCACGGGAATCAGGCTGAGGCCGCGAGAAGTGAGTTTGCGGAAGGCGGAGCCAAGCGACTCCGTGCGCGAAGCGATCTCGAATGCTTTGCTCATGGCGCCCTGGACGTAGCCGTTTCCCTCCGCGCGCAGCCGGTCCACAATGGTCTGGCGGGTAATCACGCCAACCAGGTCTCCGCCCCGCACCACCGGAAAGTCATCCTGCAAGCAATGGACGGCCTTGTTGAGGGCGTCTTCCAGAGTGTCTGCGGGTGACAGGATGGAGAACTCTGTCAGCATGATGTCTTCCATCTGGACCGCTTCGACAACGGATTGAAACATCACACTGCGTTCTTCCATCTGTGCTGCCATGAAAATGAAGAAGCCCACCAGCATGAGCCACTGGATGCTAAAAGCTGCTCCGGCCAGCATGAAAAGCCCTGCAAACAAGTGGCCAAGGCTTACCGCCCGGCGTGTGGCCTGACGGAACTCCATGCGCCGAGCCAGCCAGGCGCGACAGATGCGGCCACCATCGAGCGGGAAGGCCGGCAGCAGGTTGAAGACGAAGAGGCAGACATTGATCCAGAAAAAACTGGCGCCCAGGTTTGCTGCCGTTACCGCCGGGGGAAGCCAGGGACGATGGGCTGGTCCGATGGCCAGCAGAACAACAGCCGTAGCCCCGGCCATAATTGCATTCACCAGCGGGCCGGCCAGGGCGATCAAGGTTTCACGGCGGAGATTACGCGCGCTTTCCCCCTGGACCGTGGGATCAACCATGGCAAGTCCGCCAATGGGGAGCAGTAAGATACCTTTGACGGGAAGCCCCTGACGAGCTGAAACCACGGCATGACCAATCTCATGCAACAGCACCGCTACCAGAATGAGACCGGCGAGCATGAATACGCGGGGAACCACCCGCGGACCGGCGCGATTGACTTCAGTCAGCAGCAGGAAGATCAGCAGAAACAAGAAGGTAACGTGGATGCGAAGCTCTACTCCCCCGAACCTCGCGGTGAATACAGACCAGTTTCTCATTTTTTCCTTGTCGCTGCTCTCCCAACCCGCTTATGTGGCTTGCGTTCTTAAGAACCCTTCCGCGCCTGAAGCAGACAGCTCGCCGCACAAGCCGGGCTCGCTGTCGGATTCATACATCCAGTGCAAATCTGAACGGGCCGGGCCACCTGTGATTCTATACGTTAGATTAGATGCCAGACAGCGGAGTCCAATCCGATGCGCGTGATTGCTGGAAAATATAAAAGCCGGCAACTGGTAGCGCCGCCAGGCATACAGACCCGGCCGACCTCCGATCGTCTGCGGGAGACCCTGTTCAACGTGGTCGCTGCGGGCATCCAAGGCTCGGTGTGGCTCGATCTTTTTGCTGGAAGCGGGGCGATTGGGATTGAAGCGCTGAGCCGTGGCGCGTGCAGTGTCTACTTTGTGGAATCGGCGGCCGCGGCGGCCCGCACAATCCGCAAAAACTTGCACACCCTGAGAGTCGACGAAGGAGCTGAAGTATTAGAGCGTGATGTGGCGACGGGCCTTCGCATACTGGATTCCCAGGCGGTCACGTGTGACTTTGTCTTCCTTGATCCGCCCTATCGCAAGATGGGCGACTACGAACAGGTGCTGGGTTTTCTCTCGCAGTCGCGCCTGTTGAACGCGGGAAGCCTGGTAATAGCTGAGCACGACAAGCACTTTGATCCGGGAAATGAATTTGGTTCACTGCGGCGGCAACGTACCCTGCGGCAGAGCGACGCTGTCCTGAGTTTCTATTCTGTCGCTCCGCTCCAAACTTGAGGTGCTTGGCAGGCGTTTGAGCCTGCTGCAGCGCAGCGAAGGACCTCTTTTGCGCCCATCGGAGGCCCCCCGGCAACGCAAGCTGCCTCGAGCCGGTGAACATCGCGCATCGCCGCCATTCATGCCTGTTTTCCACAGCTACCTTAGAAAAACCCGCATAAAATCAGGCGAAACCGCTTGCAACGGCGCTTGCTGATGTAATATACCCAATGAGGGCAACGAAAAGTGCTCATATTTCAGAGGTAAGTGCTCACAATTCAAGGAGGGAAGATGGCAGCAGGCATGACCAAGACCGCACTCGTCCGTCACATGGCGGAGAAACTGGAAACGAACAACAAGACCGCAGCAGCGTTCCTGGAACAGCTGGCGGATACCGCAATCAAGGAAACAAAGAAGAACGGTGTGTTCGTGATTCCTGGCCTGGGACGCCTGGTAAAGTCCAACCGGAAAGCGCGCATGGGACGCAATCCGCAAACCGGAGAACCCATCAAGATCGCGGCCAAGACCGTGGTAAAGTTCCGCGTTGCCAAGGCCGTAAAAGACGTAATCGCCCCGAAGAAATAACTTCTGCCACGGCAGAAAACCTCATCACAAGGCCAGCCGAAATGAGCTGGCCTTTACCTTTGCCCGGAAGAATTGCTTTCACGGCCAGCGAACACCGCGACCGAAAACCCCGATAAAAACCGCGGCTACGAACGCAGCGGAAAGAATCCAACTCCAACTGAACCGCAGTGATTGCGCGGGAGGCCCCCGGTGTTCCGCTTTGCTTTCCACCATGCGCGGAACCAGCAGCAGGCCAAATGTGAGTCCAAATGACGCTCCGGCGCCGGAGCCAAGGATCAGACTGGGACTGATCGGATTCAATGCGGATGCGGCCACAAACAGAACTCCTCCTGCCAGGTAGGCAGGCACGGTAAGCCGGGCCAGATCGCCGTGATTCACAGTTCTTTGAATCACCATTTGTCTCATCAGCGATGACGCCCACTGCGCGGTTGATGCAAATAGAACCACGCCAAGCAGGCCCATTCCTGCCCGCCACAGCAGCGGAGGGTTGAGTCCCGCGATCACGACCGCCCAATCACCGCCGCCTAACAGCGCGGAAGCCATGAGATAACCGGTACCATTCATCAGGTTGATGAAACCGAACAGCCACAAAAAGTAGCGCCACGGGTTGAAACCTTGTAAGCGACCGGCCAACAAAAGCGCAGCTGCGCCAGCAATAACATTAGCAATCGCGCCCGCCGCGGCTACCACGCGGCTGCTCTCGGCTGTTTGCAGACCGACCGTTGCAATGGAGAGAATTTTGATCTTGAGAATCAGGCTTGCGATGCCGTGTCCAATCAGTTCGTGCACCATGTCATCGGCGGCGTAAGCAACCACAGCAATAGCTATCACCGTGGCCAAACTGGATGGAGTAAAACTCTGAGTGTCCGAACGATGTGACGACGTTGGTGAAGCTGGCATTGGTTGAGCCTGCGCGCTACTCCGCTACAATTGCTTCGGCCTCGATCTCCACCAGCATCTCCGGCGAGATCAGCTTTGAGACTTCAACCATGCTGGTGACTGGGCGGATTTCGCCGAAGAACTCGCCGTGCGCGCGCCCGACCTTTTCCAAGTCGGCCGCGATGTTGGTCACGTACATCCGGGTGCGCACCACGTCCTTCATACTGGCGCCGGCGCGTTCCAGAACAGCTTGAATGTTCTTGAGAGTTTGTACGGCTTGAGCATAGGCGTCGCCCACACCCACAAGGTTGCCGTTGGCGTCCGTTGCCGTAGTGCCGGAGACGTGTATGGTATTGCCAACACGCACGGCGCGCGAATAGCCGACCACAGGCTCCCATTTGGTCCCGCTGGAAAAGTTTTGCCTCGTCGCTGTCAATAGCGTGATCCTTTCCGGCTGTCTAGAACCTGGTTGACCAGGCTGTCGGCCTCACGATTGTACTCGCGCAAGACGTGTTCGATGGAAAAGTACTCGAGCTTCCGCACCAGCGCGCGGGCGCGCTCATAAAGTTCCAACAGCCCGGGGTTCTTGACCCGGTACTGGCCTTTCATCTGTTTCACCAGGAGTTCGGAATCGCTCAGCACCTTGAGAGATAAATGATTTTCCCGCACTGCATAGTCAAGGGCCGCAAGCAGTCCGGAGTATTCGGCAAAGTTGTTGGTCTGGTTCCCCAGATAATCCGACAGTTCGGCGATAATCTCACCCTTTGGGTTGCGGACCACAACGCCGTACGCCGAAGGGCCGGGATTGCCGCGGGCGCCACCATCGATGTTGGCCTTGATTGCGTGCGCTGCAGCGCGCGGCGCGGGTGCATGGAAAAGCGACTTCTGGGTCAACGGCCCTCCTCCAGCCGGATGGCAAGCCGTTCCGGCAGTCCGGCGGAAAAGATCTTCTCCTGCGCGCGTTCAATGTTATAAGGCACGCGGTGAAACGTGATGACGCCAGCATCCATGTCGTAGAGCAAGAAAGCGGCCCGTGGATCATTGTCGCGCGGCTGGCCGACCGAACCTGGATTCACCATATATTTTGTGTGCGCCTTCAGCTCCAGCTTGATCGTCTGTTTGCTTTTGGCCGATTTATAGATTGGCACAAAAGATTTGCCCTGGCCATTTCCTTCCAGCAAGAAGCAGCGCTGAACATGCGTGTGCCCAAAAAATGTCAGCGGGGCCGCGACCTGGGCCAGGATTACATAGGCATCGCCGGCCAGCAGAATGTATTCATCTTCATCGCGCGGCGAGCCATGCACTAATTGCACATTCTGCACCGGCGCAAGCGGACCCTGGGGCAGCGCGCGGAGGAACTGAAGGTGATCATTCGTCAGTTTCTCCCGTGTCCACAGCGCAGCCGCTCCGGCAATGGGATTGAAGTCACTCAGATCGCTCAGACCGGTGCACGCTTTGTCATGATTGCCGCGCACGAAGATGGAGCCCAGGTCACGTGAACGCTCCGTGACCTCGTTGGGGTTGGCGCCGTAGCCCACAATGTCGCCCAGGTTATAAACCTGGTCGTACTCGGGAGCCGCGTCCAGGCAAGCCTCAAGCGCTTCAAGGTTCGCATGGATGTCAGAAAGAATGAGTAAACGCAAGGTGCTTTCAGGTCCTCAACGAGTTTGGCTTTGACAACTGAGTGTACCAATTCTCACGGTCCCACTCGCGCCCAGTGGCCCGGCGCAACCTCGCGCAAGGGCACGGCGCCTGCCGGGCGAGCATCTTTTTCCACAGTCGCCAGAGGCTGTTCGCGATCAGTCTTGAGTGTGGGGATAGCGCTGATTAATCCGCGTGTGTATGAGTGCCTGGCAGACGAGAAGATCCCGGTCGCTGTGCCCATCTCCACGATCTCGCCGGCAAACATCACGGCCACATGTTCTGCTACTCGCGATACCACGCCCAGATCGTGCGAGATGAAGAGCACAGCCAGCCTGTGTTTCTCGCGTAGCGCGGCCAGCAGTTCCAGGATCTGCGCCTGGATGGTGACGTCGAGCGCGGTGGTGGGCTCGTCGGCAATCAGGAGTTGCGGGCTGTTCACCAGCGCCATGGCGATCATCACACGCTGGCGTTGCCCGCCGGAAAGCTGGTGCGGATAGTCACGCGCCCGCTTGTCCGGTTCGGGGATCGCCACCTCGCGCAGCGCGTCCACGGTGCGCGTCCATGCTTCAGCCTTGCTTACACGATGGTGCGCCAAGACCGCTTCTGCCACCTGGTCGCCCACGCGCATCACCGGGTTCAGTGCGGTCATGGGTTCCTGAAAGATCATGCTGATGCGCGCACCGCGAACGCTGCGCATATCTTCGTCGCGCATGGCAAGCAGGTCTTCCCCGGCAAAGCTGATCTTGCCTTCTATACGCGCCTGCGGCGGGAGCAGGCGCATGATGGCCAGCGACGTTGCTGATTTTCCTGAACCCGATTCGCCGACCAGCCCCAGCGTGCCTGATTCAGCGATGGAGAAGCTTACGTCACGCACGGCGGCGACTTCGCCCGTCTGCGTGGCGAAGCTTACTTTCAGGTGCTCGACTTGGAGAAGGGGAGACACAAAAATCTGTGGCTGCATTTCTGATGGAATCGGAGTAACTGCATCCATGAGGCTCTATGCGCTGACTTTATTCGCTGCGATCCCCGCCTCGACTCCCTTGTGCATCGCTGCTAAAAACGCCGGTTCTTGTTTCATCAAGGCGGCGGTTGCGGTTGCGAACTCACTCTCCAGATTCAGCCAGCCCTGCGCGGCAAGCAGCTGCGCCAGGTCCAGCATTTTCTCGCGCGAGAAATTCACGTACTGGCAATCGTAAGGATGGGCCACGCTCACTGGCGTGCCTTTGCCTGTTTTGGCGCTCAACCAGAACACACGGCGCTTCAGCATCTCCAGCACATCCTGTTCTGATTGCGTGGGAAACTGGATTTTCTTCGCCACGAAGCTATAGAAACGGCTGGTCACATGGACCGGCTGCAGCTTGCCTGACTTCACAAACGCGAGCTGGCCGTTGTCGATGGTCTTGCGGATGGAATTCACCACCAATCCCTCTGCGCTTTCCGGATCGAGCGAACCCAGGGCATCTTTCATGGTTTGGGTCATTCCTACGGCGACCTCCACGTGCAGGCCCTCTTCACTGTCCAGCAGCTCAGCGCGACCGTGCAGCACGTGCCAATCCGCGCCGGAGGTGGAGGCATGAAAGGGCCATTTCAATTCGGAAACGTCAACCGGCACGCCCGACAGAGTTACGAAATGCAAAGGACGGTTGCCCATGTTTAACTCGAATCAACGATTAGATTCTAATACGAAGCCGGCAAAGCAATTTTCGACAGAGCGTTATCGGCGGCGCTGATTTTTTCAGCGTTTTTCACCTTACCCCGGTAGCCGAACTCTAAAAAATACGAAAGCGAGGAAAAACGTCCCCTCGCTTTCAGAAAAAATTCGCGCAACGCTGCGTGATCGCCTAGGCCGTCTTCATCATGAAGAAAGTATCCACGTCCGCGTCCACGGTTGGCAGGTTCGCGGCTTCATCCTTCAGGTTCTGGAACAGGACCGTGCTCAGGTAGCGCTCGCCGAAGTCCGGCACCACCACCACAATCAGCTTGCCGGCGTTTTCTTCGCGGTTGGCAACTTTGAGCGCCTGCGAAACCGCCGCTCCGCCGGAAATGCCGATGAAAATGCCTTCTTCTTTCGCCATCCGCCGCGCAATATCGAGCGACTCATCCAGCGTAGCCGTGAGGACTTCATTGATCAGGTCGGTGCGCAGCACGTCGGGAACAAATCCGGTCCCGATTCCCTGGATCTTATGCGGCCCGGGCTTGCCCCCGGAGAGCACTGGTGAATCAGAAGGTTCAACTGCAACAATCTTAAAGTCCGGCTTTTTGGGTTTGATGAACTCGCCCACGCCGGTCAGGGTGCCGCCCGTGCCCACGCCGGAAACCAGAATGTCCACTTTGCCGTCAGTATCGTTCCAGATCTCCGGTCCCGTGGTTTCGCGATGGATCTTGGGATTCGCGGGATTGGCAAACTGTTGCAGAATCACCCCGTTCGGTGTCTGCTTCAGAAGCTCATTCGCTTTGGCGATCGAACCTTTAATCCCTTTTGGTCCGGGCGTAAGGATAATCTCCGCTCCCAGCGCCAGCAGCACCACACGCCGCTCCTGGCTCATGGTTTCCGGCATCACCAGGATCAGCCGATACCCTTTACCTGCGGCGGCAAAGGCCAAGCCAATGCCCGTGTTGCCGCTGGTCGGTTCAATCAGCACGGTCTTGCCCGGCTGGATTCTGCCTGATTTTTCGGCTTCTTCAATCATGCTCACGCCAATGCGGTCTTTCACGCTGTGGCAGGGATTGAAGCCTTCAAGCTTGACCACCACCGTTGCCTTGGCGCCCTTGGTGACCTTGTTGAGTTGCACGAGCGGCGTCCGCCCGATGGTCTGCGTAATGTCCTTATAAATGTTCATCTCTCCACCTTTCATCATTGTACGAATTCAGGCGTCCCGCGAGAGCTAATAAGATTAAATGACCGGCCCTAAGGAAGCAAAGAATTAACCTTGATTTGCCTCGCCTTTCGTTCGATCCGTGTCATCAGTGGTAAAGTTTTGCCGTTCCGATCACCTCGATGTCGCGGCGATGCCGCGCGATCGGGGTCCCCGGACGGGCCGCTCTTGCCGGGCTTGGGAGGGTCCCGGCGATCCCTTCACTGCACTGCCGGCTTCTCCGTTGCCATTTGTCCTGCGAATTGCAGCAGTTGCCCGTAACCGCAGTCGGCGCAAGCTTCACGCGTCTTCGTATACTGCGCGCGGCACCGCGGACAGTACATCACGCAGTTGCTGTCCCGCTCCGGCGCCGCCAACAATCGTTTTGCTTCAACGCCTTTTTTCCCCAGTATGTTTGTCAGCGCAAGCTGAAGCTGGTCGCGATACCAGCTTGTTCCCGCCTGGCCGAACTTGTTTGCCCTGAGCTGCTCTCCCGCGAACGCCTCAAACTCCCGCTGCGAACATACAACACCCGCCACTGCCACAGGATGAAAGCCGGCCAGCAAGTCGCGTGCCAGCGCGTCCGCCGCTCGAATGGCATAGATCGGTGAGAGCACCGTGCCAAACACTGACTTGAACCGCCCGTCGCCATCACCCGGAAAAAAACCTTTGTGCAGCCGCCAGGACTGCCACGCAATGAAAATTGAGGTCGCTATTACCGCAGCCAGCATCGGCCACAGCGCCCTGCTGCCAAAACGGAAGAATGCCATGGGCACAATCATGAACAGCAAAAAGAACTGCAGATTGACTGCAATGTCCAGCCATCTTGCCTTGTGGCAAAACAGTTTCAGACGGTCCTCGGCCGCCGCGGTGTCCGTGGCATTGCGTAGCCACGCCTCAATCAGCTTCTTTCGCTCTTTCCCCTTGGCCTGCTTCAATCGTTGCAGGAACGCCTGCTGCGACTTGATCTGGTCCGCGCCCGCTTGCAATACGACTACGCCATTACACAGCAACTTTGTTGCGGAGCGCGTTACCGTAAGCTGCTCCCATGGCAGGATAACTGGCTCCGCGTCCGGCTGCGCCAGCCGCATCATTTCGGGGTCTGGTTGAAACGTGGGCCAATCGACCACCATGAGCGGTTGCAATGGCGGCAGCGGATTGGCCCAATAGCCTCTAAGTTTCAGTGCCACCCACAGGAACCCGCGCTTCTTCCGTCCGTTCCGCCGGGAAGGCTCCAGGGAAAACACCTGAGCCCCCGGCCCGGCCCAGCACAGGCACTGAAACAAATAGACCAGCAGAACAACAACAAGAAGCGTCGCCAGCTCTCTCATTGCCCCTGGGATGCCGCTTGCTGGTTCGGGTCCTCAATTTTCTCTTCCTTGCCAAAAATCGCCCGGAACACTTTTTTGAGCGCCGCTCCGGCGGCAATCAGTCCCATCACGATAAACTTCCACAGCTTGGCCAGCAGCCCGGTCTTCAGCGCCACTGCTGCGCCGCCGCCCACAATCAGCGCCGTCAACCCGTACTCGGCCATCTTGTCGCCTTTGGCAAAATCGCTGTACCGGTTGCCCTGGGTGTAGTGGAACCCCGTCATCAGCGTGTTGAATTGCGGTGCTAGCGTGGCGTACTCCGCCGGCGAGGCCACCAGGTCCACGTCCATCGTTCCGTGCCGTCCCAGGATCCTTACCGAATTGTTCACCGCTCCCTCGCTCGCTGGATTGTCGCCCTTGACCACGCTCGCCCAGGTCAGATTGTGCGTCTGCGGATCGTAGAAAGGCGCTCGCTGCCACCCCGTTACATGGATCGGCTTCCATCCGTGGCGCGCCCGCTCTGTGTTCGCGTGTTCCGTGCCCTCCCGAATGCTCTTCAGGATTGCGTCGGCGTCCAGCTTGTCCCCTTCGTCATCTTTCACGTAGCCGCTTTCTTCGAATTCAAAGATCATGAACCAGTCGGCATCGTCGGCCACCAGCACGCCCAGCTCACGGCCGCTGGGAATGTTCTCCGTCAGCTGCAGGATTTTCTCTGCACCGTCCTTGCCGGCAAACCGATAGCCCTGCTCAATCTTGATCTCGGCGATGTTACCCAGCTTGCCCGTCGTTGGCCCGTCCTGCCAGTCGAT
>JBGPZS010000054.1:0-12923 GCA_041493865.1 Terriglobia bacterium | reverse complement strand
TGCACTACCGGAGGACCAACCAGAGCGAACGCGACGACTAACACCGCAATCAGCACCACGTAAACTACGGCGATGGCGGCGGAGCGCGACCCCTTCAGCCACACCTGCAGCCGGGAGACCGGCGCTTCCAGAATGTATGCGAAGAAAATGGCGAAGAGAAATGTGATGATCGCGCGCCAGGCAGCGTACAAAAACATGAGCGCCAGAGCAAAGACCAGTGCGGTCAAGAGCACTTGCGCGGTTTTTCTATCGAAGAGTCTCAAACGCCTCCCGATGGCCGGCAGTTCCATTCTAACTGGTGCGCGGCACATTTCCGCTTTCTATTCCGGGAGACTGGGCGATCAGACGTAGTCCAGAAATCCCAGATTGATGCTGGAGATGGTACGTCCGACGCGCTCGAAGACGCCGATGCCTTCACGAGAGCCATTCAAATTGGTGTTGCCTTCAATCGTCGTCAGCCGGGCGCCTTGAACTTTCTCAATCAGCCCCATATGCCCTGTGCCCCCGCCGGTTTTCAGCACAAAAACCATCCCCGGCTTGACCAGGCTCGGTGTGTTCGAAGCTTCAGAGGCAGCAATGCGATGGACTGCCGTTGCCCCCGCCTTGTTCCAGCAGTCGAGTACCCCGGCGTCTTTGATCGCGGGGTTCGCCACACCAAGCTGCGTTGCCGCCTGCTGAAAGCAAAAGTACACGAAGGCGGCGCACCAGGGAAAACTGCCGTCCGCAGGATTGAGACCGACACTGCGTAGATAACCGTCCACTTCCGGTCCGCGATTTGATCCCAATGGGCTCTCCATCTTTCCCACCTGGGAGAATGCGAACTCGATCGCCTTTTGCTGCACCGCAGAACCTCCCTGTGTAGTGAGCGAAACCTCGGCGGCAAACAGGGCAGCCCAGGTGGTGGGCCCAACCCGGCCATCGATTGTTAATGGATTGCCAAACTGGTCAGCGGACCTTGCCTGGAACAGTTGCACGGCCTCTTCCGTCTGCGCGCCAAATGCTCCATCTTCGTCCACTGGGCCACAGCCAAGCTGATTTAGGCGGTGCTGAATGGCCCGCACAAGGTCTGCCGGCGAATTGCCGGTATCGATTACACGTCCGGGAAACATGGGTGCTGGACCACTGGATGCCATAGGAGATCTCCTTGTCGGGCTTACTCAACTGCAAGCCCTGCTATAGTAAGCGCATTTCCCCCCGATTCCCGCTCCAGAAATGGCTATTTTTTTAAATACATTCAGCAAGTATGGGTTTGCAGCGGCCTACGGGATTCATGAGATGATTCAGTCGGATGCCGGAACTACCTGAAGTCGAAACCATCGCCAATGGGCTCAACAAGCGCGTGGCCGGCGACCGCATTGAGTCGGTCTGGGTGGGCAGCAAGCCTGAGCCGCTCAAGTCCTCTGCCGCGGAAATTTCCAGTGCGCTGGAAGGGGCGCAGATAGAACGGGTGCAGCGTGTGGGCAAGCACATTGTCTTTGATCTCGAATCCGGTAAGAATCCCGGCAGCCGGCAATGGATTGTCCATCTGGGCATGACGGGAAAAATGCTGGTGGCCATGCCGGAAACGGAAGTGCCCAAGCATACGCACCTGGTGGCCAGGCTGGCTTCAGGGCGGGAACTGCGCTTCGTTGATCCGCGGCGCTTCGGGCGGCTGGAGGTGCGGCACAGCAGTTTCAGCGGACCTGGCGCCGAGCCGTTGCAGATCGGAGTGGAAGAGTTTGCCCGGTTGTTTCATCGCAGCAAGGCGCCGGTCAAAGCGGCTCTGCTCAACCAGAAGCTGCTGCACGGCGTAGGAAACATCTATGCTGATGAAGCGCTGTTCCGCGCGCACATACGGCCTCGCCGGCGCGCCAACACACTCCAGCGCGACGAACTGCGCAAGCTGCATGCGGCAATCCAAAAAGTCTTGAAGGCGGCGATTGCCGCCGGTGGATCGTCCATCTCTGACTACGTGGATGCCGATGGTGAAGCCGGCTTTTTTCAGATCCAGCATCGTGCCTACGGCCGCGAAGGCAAGCCGTGCGTGACGTGCAAGACCCCGATCAAGAAGATCGTCGTGGCCGGACGGGGAACGCACTATTGCCCGAAGTGCCAGAAGTAGTTTTTCTGGAATCTCGAGCGTAGCGAGAGATCCCTATCTCCACCACGCTCTGAACGAAAAACTCAACTTGCCGGCAATTTGAATCGACAGTGAACCCGCGAGATTCTGGTTAGTAGAGGGTTCCCTCCCCTTCGGCAAGCTCAGGGTCGGGAGTGCAGAAAAATGCTATTGCAGCTTCTCCGAGTTCCTTAATAGTTTTCTCATGCCACGGACCCAGCGCTCATAATCGTTGGCCTTGTTCTGGAAATACTTGCCCGCTTCAGGGTGGGGCAAGATCATGAATTTTTCCTCGGCAATGGCTTGTATGACGTCGCCCGCCACCTGATCGGGCTCCAGCGCGCCTTCCAGCAAAAATGCTCCGCCGGCGAACTCTCCTTTGAGCAGCATGTTGGTGCGCACCCCTTGCGGGCAGAGCGCGGAGACGCGGACGCCCTGGTCGCCATACGTCACGGCGAGCCATTCGGCAAAACCCAGCGCCGCGTGTTTGGTGACGGAGTAAGGCGCGGAGCCAATCTGGGTCAGCAATCCCGCGGCGGAAACGGTCTGCACCAGGTAGCCTTCTTTGCGCGCGAGCATCT
The DNA here is from genome assembly GCA_041493865.1 of Terriglobia bacterium. Classification (GTDB taxonomy): domain Bacteria; phylum Acidobacteriota; class Terriglobia; order Terriglobales; family Acidobacteriaceae; genus Angelobacter. The sequence goes on along the minus strand of JBGPZS010000054.1, from coordinate 10,244 downwards.
GCGGCAGCACGGCGCGCGCCGCGTAGACATGCGCCATCACGTTGATGTCCCAGCTGCGCTGCCAGTCGCGGTCGGGAGCTTCCGGGCCTCCGATCGCGCCGATGCCCGCGTTGGAGCAGAAGATATCGACCTGGCCGGCAACATTTGTGACCGTATCGACCAGAGATTTGACTTGCTCTTCTTTGGAGACATCGCAGGCAAAAAAAGCTCCGCGGCCTTCTTCGATCTGCTGCAGGACCTTGAAGCCGTTGTCCTCGTCAACGTCTGAAACCGCCACAAGACGCGCACCCTCTTTGGCGAACCTGAGGCAGAGCGCCCGGCCGATTCCATTGGCGCCTCCGGTCACCACCACCACTTTTCCCTGAATTTGCATGACGGAAACGATAGCCCCTTCGCGGCGAATCTTCAAATGAGGCGGGCGAGCAGTCACTCGCAATCGCAGGGCGAAGCTATTAAGCTGAAACAGGCATCATCTCCTATTCACAGGAGGCGGGAATTCAAATGAGCACATTCGCCGTCAGCGTCGATCTTGGGGGTACCAACCTGCGCATTGCCGCGGTGGATAGCACCGGCAAGACCCTGGAGAAAATCACCACCAGCACCGCAGTCGCGCGCGGACGCGACCTGGTGATTGACGAGATGTGCGCCGCAATCCAGCAACTTGTCGTCCGGCAGCGTGGGGCGGGTGAACTGGCGGGGATAGGGATCGGCGTGCCGGGGATCATTGAGATGCAGACCGGCATGCTGCGCGAGTCACCGAACCTTCCCGGCTGGCATAACTACCCGGTGCGCGACGAAATTGAGCGCCGGCTGGGAACTACCGTAGTGCTGGAGAATGACGCCAACGTGGCGGCGCTGGGAGAGAAATGGATCGGCGCGGCCGCGGGCGTGGATGACATGTGCATGCTGACGCTGGGCACGGGCGTGGGCGGCGGCGTTGTGCTGCAGGGAAGAATCTGGCACGGCATGACGGGGATGGCCGGCGAACTTGGCCACATCAACGTGGAACCCGGCGGTCCTCCCTGCAAATGCGGCAGCTGCGGATGCCTGGAGCAATTTGCCTCGGCCACTGCGGTAAAACGCATGGCCGCGGAAGCGATAGCCACAGGGAAAGCTCCGCACATGGAGCGTGCAATGAAGGAAGATCCCGAGTTCAGCTCGAAAGTGGTATATGACATGGCAATGCAGGGTGATGGGCCGGCGCGCGATATTTTTCGCCGTGTGGGCAACGCACTGGGAACTGTAGTTGCTGACCTGGTCAACATCTTCAACTTTCCCATGTACGTGATTGGCGGCGGCGTGGCCAGCGCCTGGGACGCTTTTGCGCCGTCCATGATGGAAACTGTGCGCAAGAATTCTTTTGTCTATCGCGCGACCGCACCCGCGGAGAGCGCACCCGAGGGGAATGTGCGGCGTGACGTGGTTGGCGCCACGGTGATTACGCGCGCGCTGCTTGGAAGCGATGCCGGCTTGATTGGCGCCGCGCGCTTACCCATGATCACTGCACAAAGCCCGGTTGAAGCCGAATCAAGGACTGCCTGATCCAGCAAGCGGGCCGCAACGCAACTTTGATTGGTGAGTGCGCCGTGCTGGGTCGTGAACGCATTTGCCGGCGCTCTTCTCAGCTATAGTTCTAGGGTGGAACACCAGCAGGCACACGGCCCGGCGCACATGACTCCCGATCCCGTGCCGGAGCCTTCTCTTGGCAAACGGCCAGGTCTGCTGAGCGCGCTTTCCATCGACCTGACGCCGCTGAAGGTCTCACGCGACTTTCGGCTGCTCTTTTTCAGCCACACCATTTCGTTTTTCGGCTCGATGATGAGCTTTGTCGTGCTGCCGTGGCAGATGTACCAGCTCACCCATTCTTCCCTGGCGGTGGGATTGCTCTCCGCCGCGGAGTTTGTCCCAACCATCAGTATGGCGTTTGTGGGCGGCGCCCTGGCTGACTATGTTGATCGCCGCCGCATGGTGTTGATCACCGAGTTGCTCATGGCTGTGAACAGCGCGACTCTGGTCCTGAATTCCGTGCTGCCGCGCCCGAGAGCATGGCTGCTCTTTGTCTGTGCCACCGCATTGGCGGGGCTCAACGGACTCAAGCGCCCCTCTCTGGAAGCGCTTACACCGCGGCTTCTGTCTTCAGAACTTATGCCGGCGGCGTCAGCGTTGCGCGCTGTCGGCAGTACGATGGGAGGCGTTCTTGGCCCCGCGATTGGAGGCTTCCTGGCCACTACCGCCGGGCCGGCCATTGCATACTCCATCGACTTTGGCACCTTCGCCGTTTCTCTTCTCGCTCTGTGGATGATGCGCGCCACACCGCCGCCGCCCGATGCTGACCGGCCCAGCCTGCGCTCTCTGATGGAAGGCCTGCGCTATGCCCGCAGCCGTCCGGAATTGATGGGAACGTATCTCATCGACATCAACGCGATGTTCTTCGGCATGCCCATGGCCTTGTTCCCGGCCATTGCCACGAAATTCGGCGGAGCATCAGTAGGCCTGCTCTATGCCGCTCCTTCGGCCGGTGCGTTCCTGGCATCGGTGATTTCCAGCTGGTCAGCAAAAGTCTATCGGCACGGCCGGGCAGTGACCATCGCCGCCGGCCTTTGGGGATTGGCCATTGTGGCTTTTGGGTTCGCTGAGCGTCTGTGGCTGGCGCTGCTCTGCCTGGCGATCGCCGGCGCCGCGGACATGGTCAGCGGCTTGTTTCGTACGACGATCTGGAACCAGACGATCCCGGACCATTTGCGCGGACGACTCGCCGGCATCGAGATGGTCAGTTACATGTCCGGGCCAATGCTGGGCAACGCTGAAGCCGGCATAGTTGCCAGCCTTTTCAGCATTCGCGCATCGGTGGTCTCAGGCGGCATCTTGTGCGTGCTGGGGACGGGCCTGCTGGCCCTGGTTTATCCCGCCTTCCTGCGCTACGACGGACGCGAAGGCGTGCTGCGCAAGCAGCGGGAAGAAGCAGAGCGAGTGGCTGCGACCGAGCCGGCCAGGATGGCATAGAACCAGGATGGCATAGAACAAGGATTTAAGATTGAGACGGAAGGAGCCCACACCATGGCTGACATCCGAATCCGTCCCGCGTTGCGCGCCGACCTTCCGCGCCTGACCGAAATCTACAATCACTACGTTGTCCACACGCCGATCACTTTTGATCTGGAGCCTTACACGGTGGAGCGGCGCGGGGCGTGGTTTGAACAGTTTGCTTTGGCCGGGCGATACCGGCTTGTGGTAGCGGAGGAGAACGGCCTGGTTGTGGGCTATGCCGGCACTATGCGTTTCCGCGTGAAACCCGCGTATGACACCACGGTGGAAACCACCATCTACAGCAGCCCGGAGATGGTGGGCAAGGGCGTGGGAAGAAAGCTATACGCCGGGCTGTTTGAAGCCATTGCCGGTGAGGACATTCATCGCATCGTCGGCGGATATACTCTGCCGAATCCTGGGTCGGAAAAACTGCATGAGCAGTTTGGCTTCAAGCCGGTCGGCATTTTCAGCGAAGTAGGTTACAAGTTCGGAAAATACTGGGACGTGGCATGGATGGAACGCCCTCTGCGTTTGCCTTGAGGCTGCGCGCGGATCAGTTGCTCAGCAACTGGCGGGCAATGGAGCAATACAGATCCACCGCTTCATGGAGTTGCTTCTTGGAGATGTATTCCCGGTCGGTGTGCGCCACGTGAATTGATCCCGGGCCGATGAGCACTGGGGTCCCCCAGTTCGTCAGCGCGGGAATATCGGTAGTGAATTTTGCCACCATGCTCTCCACGCCGGGAACGGTGCGCAGCTTCATGAACGGAATCTCCAGGACAAACTCAGCCTCGGCCAGCCCATCCATTTGTTCCGCGATCTGTTTGCGCAGCGCTTCAGACGGCCCCACCAGGCGATACAGCAATTGCGCGCGAGCATGATCAGGTATCACGTTGGGCGCGCGCCCGCCTTCAATCAAGCCAATGTTCAGTGTGCAGGGGCCGACTTCAGGATTGACGGGCAGCTCCATCGTGCGCAGCCGTTCCAATGCGGCCAGCAATTTCTCAATGGCCGATTCGCCCAGCTCAGGATACGCCGAGTGCGCCATCTTGCCCCGTGCCGTAAGTTGCAAACGCAGCGCGCCCTTGGAGGCGGTGGCGATCTTGTTCTCCGTGGGCTCGCCATTGATAAGGAAGCGGCTGCCCAGTGGGCTTTCATTGGCGACCTTGGCGCCCAGGCTGTCCCGCTCTTCACCCACCAGAAACAACATGCCCACGGCCGCGCCTTCCTTGCGCAGGCGCTGGCAGGCGGCGATCTGCGCGGCGATGATGCCTTTGGCGTCGCACGAACCGCGCCCGTAGACGTTGTCATGGTCTTCCGAAGATGGAATGAACGGCGGCACGGTGTCCATGTGCGTGGAGAAGACAATTTCAGGTTTGCGTTCATCGACGGTGGCAACGACATTGAACCGTTCATGGGCCACGGGCATTTTGTGCGCTGTGTACCCCAGGCGGCAGAGCTCTTCGTAAAGCTCGGCGCCCACGGCGCCTTCATTGCCGGAGATGGATTCAATGTCGATGAGCTTGCGGGTTAGCTTGATCGGGTCCATGGGCTGGCATACAGGATAAATGGTCAGGGACTTTTACTCACAATGAGTCGCGGAGCTCCCTCCGAAGTCCCGAGCGTTAGCGAGGGAACCCTATCGGAGCCGTGAACTGGAGGTCACAGCCTGGCTACTGCTTCCCGCGTGAAAGTCGCTCGTTGCCATAGGGGTCCCTCCCCTTCGACAAGCTCAGGGTCGGGATTGCAGAAAAGAACCGATCAAGACATTGAAATGCGTTCTCTGGTAAAAAGAATTGTGGCCAACAGCATCAAATCCCTCTTCCTCGACGGGCCCGCCGGACGGCTGGAGGCGCTGCTGAATGAAGGCCAGCCGGACGCGACACACGCCGCGCTGGTCTGCCATCCGCATCCTTTATTTGGCGGGACCATGCACAACAAGGTTGTGTACCATGCCATGAAAACCCTGAGCGGGTTTGGCTTTCCCGTTCTGCGCTTCAACTTCCGCGGTGCGGGCATGAGCGAAGGCGAGCACGACAAGGGGCAGGGCGAGCAAGACGATGTTCGGGCAGCGCTCAACTGGCTTGATTCCAAGATCCACCTGCCAATCCTATTCTGCGGATTCTCATTTGGCGCGGCCACCGGCCTGCGGACCGCATGCGCTGATGCGCGGGTGGCGGGGCTGATCGGGCTGGGCACGCCGGTCGGCGTGGAAGGCCGCGTCTATACGTATCAGTTTCTCAAGGACTGCACGCGTCCCAAATTATTTGTCAACGGCGCGCGCGACCAGTACGGTCCGCCTGCGAGTCTCAAGAAAGTGGTTGACCTTGCGCCGGAGCCAAAAGAAATGGTGGTGGTGGAAGGCGGAGACCATTTCTTTGAGGGCCACCTGCCGGAGATGCAGGCGGCCATCCACGCGTGGGTCGCCAAATATTTCAAGCCGGGACGGCAGGCGGAAGCGAGCTGATGTCGATTGCGCACAGCATGCGCTCGGCGGCGCGGGAGATCTTTCTTCACGCGCTCTCCGAAGCCAGCATTGAGAAAGCTTTTGACCGCCACGTGCATTACCAGCGCGGCGTGCTGCGCGTGTGCGATGACCTGTACGACCTGAGCTCTTATAGCCGGACGGTTTGCATTTCTTTTGGAAAAGCAGCACATCGCATGGCGGAGATCCTGGCGCGCCAGGTTGGGACCACGGTGGAAGGCATTGTGGTCGATCCGAACCGGCATCCTTACCAGCTTCCCGGCTATCGTTATTTTGCCGGCGGGCATCCGCAGCCGAATGAAGAGTCCGTGCGCGGCGCTGAGGCGATCTTGAAAACACTGGGCGCGTTGAGCCAGCAGTCGCTGGCCATCTTCTTAGTCAGCGGCGGCGGATCAGCGGCAGTGGAGAAGCCGGTGGACTCCGAGATCGCGCTGCCCGATCTGGTCGCCACGTACAAAGCGCTGGTGAATTCGGGCGCTCCCATCGCACAGATCAATGCCGTGCGCAAGCATCTCTCCGCGGTCAAGGGCGGACGCATGGCCCAGGCCGCCCAGGGGGCACAGCAAGTGTCCATCCTGGTTTCTGACGTTCCGGAGAACGCGCTCGATTCTCTTTCCTCCGGGCCGACCATGCCCGATTCCACGACGGCGGAGGATTGTTATCGCATTGTGCATGAGCACAACATGCTGCCGGATTTTCCCGCGTCCGTCCGCGAGTTGTTTGAACGGCGCGCGCTGGAGGAGACGCCCAAGCGGGACCACGCGGCGTTCGTCCGTTCACGCTGGTGGAAGTTGCTGTCGAATGAAACAGCGGAGAAAGCGGCGGCGGCCGCGGCCTCAAAGCATGGGTTTGCCGTGGAGATCGACCACAGCTGTGATGACTGGGACTACGCGCTCGCGGCCGACTACCTGCTCGATCGCTTGCGCACTCTGCGGCGCGGCGTTGCCAGGGCCTGCATTGTTTCCGGCGGCGAGATCACGGTGAAGGTCCCACTGAACGCCGGCACGGGCGGACGCAACCAGCATTTTGCCCTCTGCTGCGCGCAGAAAATTGCGGGCGAGAACATCACGGTCCTGAGCGCGGGCACAGACGGCATCGATGGCGTTAGCCCTGCGGCCGGCGCCGTGGCCGACGGCACCACGCTGGAACGCGCGCAAAAAGCAGCATTGGACACAGCAGCACACTTCAACGGCTTCAACTCGTTTCCTCTATTCGAAAAGCTGGGTGACGCAATCCAGACAGGGCCGACGGGGAATAATGTGAGGGATTTGAGAGTGTTGCTGGCGTACTGATTTTTCTTTCACCCCGAGCGCCACGAGGGAACCCTATCGTAACCACGAGTCAAAGAACCCGTAGTTTTTGAAGGCTACTGGATATCGGCGGAAAACGTCTTACAGCCTTTAGGTCTCGTTGCCATAGGGATCCCTCCCCTTCGGCAAGCTCCGGGTCAGGATTTCAGAAAAGCGCTGCTACCCATTCTTTCTCACCAGTTGCAACACCACATACAGATGGTGCGCCTCATGCACCAGAAAGAACTCCAGCCAGAGTGACAGGCTCATCACGCCGAATTTGGGATGAACGCCGGTGCGCTGGAAATCTTCTTCACTTAACGACCGCAGCCTGGCCATGAGTTTGGTGCGCATGGAAGAGAGCCGGACCAGGACTTGCTGCATGGGCAAGCCTGACCAGGTTGGCCATTCAGGGTCTTCTTCGGCACGATACCGCGGAAACTCGGGTGCTTGCTCGCTGAGAATGCGTTCAATGCGCTGGAGAAAGATCTGGTGGTAGCGCGCGAGATGGGCGAGCTGTTCGTGCGCCGACCATTTGCCGGGCACGGCCCCTACGCTGAGATCATCCACAGGCACGCCGCTCAGGGCGACGGCCAGAAAATCCTGGAGCTGAGTTTCGCAGCGCTGGAGGCGGGATGAGTTGGTCACGTATCTATTGTCTCAGGGGCAGACAGCCGTAACCACTGTGATCGCGCGTAATCGGAAAGCAAAACCTACCACGGAGGCACGGAGACACGGAGAAGATGCGGGGGCACGCCGTGATTTATCCAAAATTGCTCGGGATCGACGTGATTGCAGGGAACGCCGAAATCGCAGGGCGGAAAGATTTTGGAGTTCTCCGTGCCGCGGTGTCTCCATGGTGGCTTTTTCCTGTGATCTCGGGGTTGCAGGAGGCAATAGGATCCTTCCCTTCGGCAAGCTCAAAGTCGGGGTTCAGAAAAAGCTGCGCTCTGGTTTTCAGAAGCGGTCTTACTTCTGCTTAGGAACAACCTTCAACTCGTCCGCAGCCAGGATTTTTCTGATCTGGTTACGGGCATGGATGGACCACGGGCCAATCGTATCGAGCCGGGCGTAAGCCTGCCAGTGATTCAGGGCCTGACGCGGCTGGCGGGCTTTTTCCAGAGCCAGAGCCAGGTTGTAATGTGCGTCAGCGTAGGTTGGGGCCAGCGAGATGGCGGATTGATAGGCGCGAATGGCGTCGGGCAGGCGTTCAGTTTCGTCGAGCACGTTGCCGAGATCGAAATAAGCCAGCGCGTAGCGCGGGTCCACTTCAATAGCTTTGCGGTAGTAGAGTTCGGCCTGGACGTAATCATGACGGTTGTAAAAAAGCGTGCCCAGGTTGATATAGGCGGCGGCGTGCATTGGATCAAGGCCAACACACTTCTTGTAATTGTCGATCGCCTCCGTCTGTGTGCCGGGATCTTCCTCCATGGCCACGCCTCGGGCAAAAAATTCTCCCGCCGTTTCCGCGGCGCGCATGGCGTGGATCTTGTGCGACTGAACCACATCGCGCTGGTTGAAGTCCATGACGAACTGGCCGGCAAGCGGCTCAACGGCAGCGCCCTGGTGCCGGAACACGACACGCGACTGGCTGGCGAAGGTACCCATCTCCATCATCGGGTTTTCCATGCCGGCAACCTGGCGCATGGCGCGCAGTGACTCAAGAATCACCGCGGAGCGCACGCGTTTGGCGCGGAGGTCGCGGAGTTTTTTGATTTGCAGGAGGTCAAAGAAAGAATAGGAATCTGCCGCGGGCAACAAACCGGCTTTTTCCCAGCCCGTCAGCTGCCGCGCTGTAATGCGAAGGATCCGCAGAACGTCCGATCGATCGTATCTTTCCACTCGTGGCCTTTTTTGGAAGTACGGGTCTTTCTTATCGAGCTACAGAACATTATGCGAAACACAGAGCGGAAAAGGCAAGGGCAAAGTCACCCTAAGATGTGGAAAACTCACCTGCTTAGTCAACAGCGACATTGGAACCGCTTGCGCGCAAATGCTCCCATGAGTAAGTGGTCGCGCGGCAACAATGAAAATAAGGGCGAGCCCCGACTTGGTGGCGAGCGTTGCCAAAGGAGCAGAACAGGTTTGACGTTCAAGCGGAGTCTCGGGCGGTTTGCCGCGAAGCGGCACAAAATGATGGAGCCGACGATCGGACTTGAACCGATGACCTGTCGATTACGAATCGACTGCTCTACCAACTGAGCTACGTCGGCCCGAAGGGGCTATCTCCTATTCTAAGAGAGAGTCGGAATGCCGTAAAGGTCGTGGTCTTCAATCGATGGGTCGCTGCGCGACCAGACCGCTAAAGAGTCTTCACGGGCCTGAATGTATGCTGCTCCTGTAGCGGCGGGTTCGGCGCGCAAGTCGGGCTCACCCTCATTTATTTTTTGCCGCCGCGTGACAACCCGCAGCGTGTTGTTATTCCAACTCCAGGCTGACGAGGCTGCCCTGGTTGTCTCCACTCTTGCGATAGTTCACAGAGACTTTCCGGTTGGTCCATGAGCAGGAAAGTTCGTTCGCGCCCATCACGATGAGCTTTCTGGCCTCCGGCGCCAGCATCTTCCATCTTTTTCCGCCGGAAGAAATGATCAGCGTGGCAGCGGGTGCGCTGGAACAATCCACCGAGACCAGAATGCCCTTCATGAAGAGGACTGGTTCGGCGTGTCCGGCAACCGCGGTCTTTTCCGGTCCGGCTTGTCTGGAATCCGAGCGCTTGGCCGGCTCTTCCGGGGCTTCCCTGAGCTCAACGGTCTCAGTGGTGCGTTGACCTTCGCGTACGTACTGGTCATGCTGGCGTACGGCAGATTTGAAGGCCTCCACCTGCTGGAGTTGTTGCGCGGCCATCGCCGCAATCTGGGGCTCGGGACTTTTCTGCAGCTCCTGCAGCAGCGGGATGGCGTGATCGAAATCCTGCGCCTGCAGGTAGACGCTGGCGAGATTTCCCGAATACCAGGGATTGCGCGGGCTCAAGGCGATAGCCTTGGTCAGAGCCACAACTGCATCCTCTCTCTCTCCGGCATAGGAAAGCCTCATGCCCAGCAGGTTGTATGCGTCGGCGTAGTTCGGGTCCAGGGCGATGGCGGCTTTCAGTTCTTTTTTGATGGCCTCAAGGTTGTCATTGTCTCCGGTGGACATGCCCTTGCGGCTCATCATCATCGCCAGCAGGTAATGCACGCGCGGATCTTTCACGTCCTGCTCCGCCGCGCGTTTGAAATACTCACCCGCCTTGTCCCACTCGGCTTTTTGCAGCGCTTCATAGCCCAGCCCGCGGTTGGCAACAACGTTTTCCGGCTGCTTGCTCAGGATCTCCTGGAACTCGGTGATACCGCGCTGGCGGTAGTCGCGCGAATGATAGTCCAGATCAGCCATCACGGTTTTAACGTCCAGATCGTTGAGCGGGTGCGAAGTAAAGGTAACGGTATCGCTGCCGGGAGGTGTGGCGG
>JBGPZS010000052.1:0-12988 GCA_041493865.1 Terriglobia bacterium | reverse complement strand
CCCCCCTATAGCAGTTTTGTTGCAAACAAAAAGCGAATCTCAATTCGATAAGACAGTCATAAGACAGTCGACCCCTCTTTTTTGCCTCTTTTCTGCCCTGAATCGCGTTGCTTATTCTTCCCCTTCTAAATTGCCGGTTGCTAAAGCTGCCATTTGCAAATTTACCCTGACCAGCCTTTGGTAAATTTTCGCCATTCTAGCGCTTTTGTGAGAACAAATCAATCAGGAATTGGTGCATCTTGACAGGCAAGAGTTCAAAACGCCATTGATTTTTGCGACCCTCTGCCTGCTCTGGTGCGTGTGTCGGCCTAACGCGGAGAATTGCCAGCTCCGGGCTTTTCTCTTTCTGAGCTATATTTCGTGCGCGTAAAGAGCGTGCCCAGCCAGCGTCTTGATTTATTTAGGCTTTCCGATCTTCCGCACCTTTTAACAGTCATTTAACACTCCTCTGGTACGGTCATCTTGTACCCACGGATTTAAAAGCCCTCTGGAGGAGCAATGAGATTCAGACTTTGCATGGCACTCGCGCTTATCGTCGCTTTGGCCGGCGTAAGCATCGCGGAAACAAATCTTACCGGTGCGGGCGCGACTTTCCCGTATCCGATGTATTCCAAGTGGTTTGACGAGTACCACAATCAGCATGTTGACATCAAAATCAACTATCAATCCATTGGCAGCGGCGGCGGTATCAAGCAGATTCAGGCCGGAACCGTTGACTTCGGCGCCAGCGATGGTCCCATGACGGATGAACAGCTTGCTCAGACGCCGGGCAAGGTCCTCCATATCCCGACCGTGCTCGGCGCGGTAGTGCCCACGTACAACATCGATGGCGTTAACGCTGAGCTCAAGTTCACCCCGGACGTTCTGGCGGACCTCTTTCTCGGCAAAATCAAAAAGTGGAACGATCCCCGCCTGGCTAAAGCCAATCCCGGCGTTAAGTTCCCCGACGAAGATATCGTCATCGTTCATCGCTCTGAGGGTAGCGGAACGACATACATTTGGACTGACTACCTGTCCAAGGTCAGCTCTGAGTGGAAGGATAAAGTTGGCAAGGGCGCTGCTGTAAACTGGCCCGTCGGCTTGGGGGGCAAAGGCAATGAGGCTGTTGCCGGAATAGTGAAACAGACCGCGGGTAGCCTTGGTTACGTCGAGCTGATTTACGCTCTCTCCAACAAGATGGCATACGGCAGCGTGCAGAATGCCGCCGGAAACTTTGTCAAAGCCAATCTGGAATCAGTGACCGCTGCGGCCGCCTCGGTGAAAGACATGCCGGACGACTTCCGCGTTTCCATCACCAATGCGCCGGGCAAAGAAGCCTACCCCATCAGCAGCTTTACCTGGCTTCTCGTCCCCACCGAATGGACTGACCCGGGCAAGGAAAAAGCCTTTGTGGACTTCTTGAATTGGATGGTCGACAAGGGCCAGACGATGACGGCGCAGCTCTCCTATGCTCCTCTTCCTAAGGCTGTTGCCCAAAAAGTAAAAGCTCGCATTAAAGAAATCACGGTAAAGGGGACTGCCGCGAAAAAGTAACAGCACCCGCGCTCTGGAATGATTGCCGGAAACGCAACCTGCATTGCGGCCGGAATTGCCAGACAAGAATTCGAATTTCTCTTCCTTACTCTTTCACAGCGCTGGTTTTACAGACCAGCGCTCTTTTTTTAACAATCTATTAACAATCGTCTGCTAGCTTTCGAAGCATGCGAACAGTGCCCGAACACCGGCCCTCCCGGAGCTCCGAAGTGCCTGAAGAGCCAGCCACACCGGATTCTGTCTTGACCACCGAGGAAAGGCTGAAAGTCGTGCCCAAAAGCCGCTTGGGCATCCGGGAAAACGTGCTTGCGGATCAGGTATTTCGCGGCATCGTGGTTCTCTGCGCGCTCGCGGTGCTGGCGATAGTAGGCCTGATCTTTTTTGAACTGATCAACCAGTCGCACCTTTCCCTATCTAAATTCGGACTCAAGTTCCTGGTAAAGCAGATCTGGGATCCGGTGGCCCAGGACTTTGGCGCGTTGCCCTTTATTTACGGCACAGTCGTTTCCTCCCTGCTGGGACTCATGATTGCCGTTCCACTCTCTATCGGAACCGCGCTTTTCCTCACCGAGATTTGCCCGCGACGTCTGCGCGCAGTACTGTCTTTGTTGGTTGAGCTGCTGGCGGCGATTCCCAGCGTGATCTATGGCCTGTGGGGCATCTTTGTTCTGGCGCCCTTTCTTCGCGTTCACGTGCAGCCGTTCCTGGCCAGCTATTTCGGCTGGACGGGTTTGTTCAGCGGGCCAAAATACGGCTGGGGCATGCTGGCAGCGGGCTGTATCATCGCCATCATGATTCTGCCTATCATCGCCTCCATCACGCGCGAAGTCATCACCGCTGTGCCGCGTGTGCAGCGTGAAGCGGCGCTGGCCCTGGGCGCCACCAAGTGGGAGATGCTGCGCATGGCCGTGCTGCGCAACGCCCGCCCCGGGATCTTCGGAGCTACGATCCTCGGCCTGGGACGTGCGATTGGGGAAACCATGGCCGTCACCATGGTCATCGGCAATCGTCCGGAAATTGCAAAGTCGTTGTTCGCTCCCGGATACACCCTTGCCAGCGCGGTTGCCAATGAATTCACTGAAGCTGTTGGCAACGTGTATCTGAGTGCTCTGATGGAAATGGCTCTGGTTTTGTTTGTGATAACCCTGATTGTGAACGCCCTGGCCGGATTGCTGGTCTGGTCCGTCACCCGGGGAATGCCGGCGAGGGCCCTTGCTTAACCCTCTTCACAACACTTCTCTGCGTCGCAGGCTCTCCAACTGGCTGGCCCTTGGCCTCATCACTCTGTCTGCTCTTATAGTGACTGTCCCTCTTTTCCTGATTCTGGGAACAGTCGTGTTTCGCGGCTTGGGCGCTTTGAACTGGGCCTTTCTCACCCAAATTCCCAAACCCATCGGTGAAGAGGGTGGCGGCATGGGCAATGCGATTGCCGGATCGATTTTGCTTCTAGGCTACGCCAGCCTGATCGGGATTCCATTGGGAATTGGCGCCGGGGTCTTTTTGGCCGAATATGGACGAAACAAGTTTGGCAACGTCGTCCGCTTCACTGCCGACGCGCTGAACGGCGTGCCCTCCGTCGTGATTGGCATGACTGCATGGGCCTTGGTCGTGGTCCCGCAAAAACATTTTTCCCTTATTGCCGGCAGCGTGGCTCTGGGCATCATGATGATCCCCGTAATCTCCCGGACCACGGAAGAAGTGCTCTTGCTGGTTCCACAGTCCATCCGCGAAGCCGCGCTTGGCCTGGGCATACCCAAGTGGCGGACCATCCTTTCTGTTGTGTTGCGGACAGCGAGCGCCGGCATAGTCACCAGCATCATGCTCGCATTTGCGCGCATCGCCGGCGAGAGTGCGCCTCTCATGTTTACCGCCTTCGGCAACGAGTTCTGGAACATGGACCCCAGCCAGCCTGTAGCCTCGCTCCCCTTGCAGATATACAAGTACGCCATCCAGCCCTATGAGCAGGCGCATGCTCAGGCTTGGACTGCTGCCCTGGTGCTCATCTCTATGATTGTGTTTACGGTCACCCTGGTCAGGTTCGTTGTCAGCCGAGGCACGATCAAAGGAGCCAGCTAAATGGATGCCGGCATTCATGTAGAAAATCTGAACGCCTGGTTCGGCGCCAAACAGGCGCTCTTTGGCATTGGCATGGAAATCCCCGCCAAAAAAGCCACCGCCATCATCGGGCCTTCCGGCTGCGGAAAGTCGACATTTGTCCGCTGCCTGAACCGCATGCATGAAACGCTTCCCGACACGCGGGTGGAAGGCAAGGTCGCCATCGGAGACCTGGACGTCTATGGCAAAGGCGTCTCCCCCGTCTGGATTCGGCGCCGCGTCGGCATGGTGTTTCAAAAAGCCAATCCCTTCCCTACCATGACTATTTATGACAATGTCGCCGCGGGGCTGAAGCTCAACGGCTTCCGCAACCGCCGCGAACTGGACAACGTTGTGGAGCGCTCTCTCAAGCATGCAGCGCTATGGGACGAAGTAAAGGATGACCTGAAGAAAAAATCGGGGGCCAGCCTTTCCGGCGGCCAGCAGCAGCGGCTGTGCATTGCCCGTGCCCTGGCCGTGGAGCCGGAAGTCCTGCTCATGGACGAGCCCGCTTCCGCTCTTGATCCCATTTCCACCGCTAAAATCGAAGACCTGATCTTTGAATTGAAGAAGGAATACACGGTGGTGATCGTCACCCACAACATGCAGCAGGCGGCGCGCGTGGCGGACTTTACCGCTTTCTTTCTCATGGGATATATGGTGGAACTCGATAAGACAGAAAAAATGTTTACCAAGCCTTCTGACAAGCGCACGGAAGACTACATTACCGGGAGGTTCGGATGACGCGCACACGGTTCCATCAGGGACTTGATGACTTGAAACAGAGGCTATTGGCCATGGGAGGCCTGGCTGAGCAGGCGGTGGAGCGCGCCGTGCGCGCTTACCAGACGCGCGACGTGTCCATTTGCCAAGTCGTGCTGCGCGATGAATCCAAGATCAACGCCGCCGAACGCGACGTGGATGAAATGTCCATCGATCTGCTGGCCATGCAACAGCCCATGGCCATCGATCTGCGCTTCATTGTCGCCTGTATCAAGATCAATGCGGACCTGGAGCGCGTGGGCGACCAGGCGGTGAACATCGCAGAGCGCGTCATAGACCTGGCGACGCGCCCGGATTCCGCGCTTGACGTTGACATCCCGCGCATGGCCCAGCTCAGCATCAGCATGGTCCGCGACGCCCTGAACGCCTTTCTCACCGCCGACGTCGATCTGGCACAGTCCGTGCTCGAGCGGGACGATCTGGTCGACAACATGAACCGCGAGATCTTTGAAGCCATGGATTCAGCCATGAGCAGATCGAACAGCAACCATCGTAATCTTTTGGACACCCTGATCGTGGCCCGGAATCTGGAACGCGTTGCCGACCACGCCACAAATATTGCCGAAGACGTAATCTTCTGGGTACGGGGAGCGGATGTGAGACACCACGCGCAAAGCTAGGCCTGTTCGTTGAGTATTTCTAATAGTTAAAGTAATACTTTAAAATCAAAAATTCCCTGGGCCCGCCATTCTTACCTGGAACCAACTACAATGGATGCACGGCGCAAATCCTCGGCGAACGGCTTCAATCTCGCCGCCATCCAGCGAATGAACCGGTCAGTATCAGATACGGCCCTGTACATCAATCGTGAAGCCTCCTGGCTTGCCTTCAACCGGCGTGTGCTGGAAGAGGCCAATGACGAACGCAATCCCCTGCTGGAACGGGTAAAATTTCTCGCCATCTCGGCCAGCAATCTGGATGAGTTCTTCGAAGTCCGCGTCGCCGGTCTCTTGCAGCGCATTGAAGAGGGCTTTATCGATTCCGGCCCTGACGCCTTGAGCGCCCAGCAGGAGCGCGAGTTGATTGCCCTGGAGACGCACGAATTTGTCCAGGAGCAGTACGAATGCTGGAACACGCGGTTACGGCCGGCTCTGGCGCGGGAGAATATCCGCGTCCTTGACCTGAAAGACCTTGACCCGGTGCAGGAAGCATTCATTGACAACTATTGCGAAAAAGAGGTTGATCCACTGCTCACGCCGGTCACCGTGGACCCGGCGCACCCTTTTCCGCGCGTCCTGAACAAAGCGTTGTGCATTGCCCTGCTGTTACGCCGCAAGCGGCGCGCCAGCGGGACCTATATGGGAGTGATTACGGTCCCGCGTGTGCTTCCCCGGCTGGTGCGGCTGCCCTCCTCCACCGGGATTGACTACGTTTTCCTGGCCGATCTGCTCACGTATCACGCGGCAAGCATGTACCGCGGCTATGAAATCATCTCGGCGGCTTCCTTTCGCGTCACGCGAAACAGCAACCTGTACCTGGAAGAGGAAGAGACGCGCAACCTGCTTGAGTCCGTGAGGACCGAACTGCACAGAAGGCGTAAAGGCGATGCCGTGCGCCTGGAGATTGATGCCAATGCCAACGCAGAAATCGCCCGCCGCTTGCAGCAGACCTTTGAGCTTGACGACTGGCAGATATTCCATACCCAGGGCCCGGTGAACCTTTCCCGCCTGTTCAATTTCTATGAGGTGGAGAAGCCTGGGCTGAAGTACCGGACGCTTGTGCCGCGTGAACTGCGCCTGCCTCTCACCAGCAACAATATCTTCACCGAGCTGCGCAAGCGTGACGTTCTGCTTCATCACCCTTACGATTCTTTTGATGCTGTGGTGGATTTCATCGAAAGCGCGGCCAGCGATCCCGATGTGATCTCGCTGAAGCAGACGATCTATCGCACCAGCCGCGATTCTCCCATTGTCGGTGCGTTGATTTCCGCGGCCGCGGCGGAGAAAGAAGTCACCGCGGTGCTGGAGCTGACAGCCAGGTTTGACGAGGCCTCGAACATCCAGTGGGCGAGAACTCTCGAAGACGAGGGTGTACAGGTCTACCACGGCCTGGTAGGTCTCAAATCCCACTGCAAGCTCTGCCTGCTGGTCCGCCACGACCCGGACGGCATCACTCGGAGGTATGTCCACATCGGCACGGGAAACTACAACCCCACGACCTCACGCTTTTATACGGACGTGAGTCTTCTGACGTGTTCGCCGGAGATAACTTCTGCAGTGCATTCCGTCTTCAACTATCTCACCGCGTATTCTGAAGCGCCGAGCTACGCGCCGCTGGCCATCTCACCGATCGACCTTGCCGCTACCACGCTGGCACAGATCCATCGTGAGGCGGAACATGCCGCCAACGGACGGCCCGCGCGCATCATCGCCAAGATGAACTCATTGCTGGACAAGAATGTGATTGAAGCGCTCTACCGGGCATCGCAGGCGGGCGTACCCATCGATCTCACTGTGCGCGGCATGTGTTCTCTGCGGCCGGGGGTGCCGGGCGTCAGCGAAAACATTGTGGTGCGGAGCGTGGTGGGCAGGCTTCTGGAGCACAGCCGGATTTTCTACTTCGAGAATGGAGGCGATGACGAGGTTTACATCTCCAGCGCGGACTGGATGCCGCGGAATCTCTACGAACGCGTTGAGGTTCTCTGCCCGGTGCTCGATCCGTCGCTCAAGCAGCGTGTGAAAGATGAAATCCTGGCCGCATATCTGGCGGACAACATGAAATCTCGCTTTCTGGACCGCAACGGCAACTACTCGCGCCTGCCGCGCCGTCGCGGAGAAAAAGACTTCTCTGCCCAGGACTTCCTGATCGCCGTGGCCGAGGGCACTGCCACCGCCGCCAATATACCCGATCCCGTGATGCCTCGACGTCCGCGCAAGCCCGCCGGCCGTGGCAAGAAGCAGCTTGTGCATCGATAAGACTCCATGATCATTTACTTTCTGCGACACGCATCCGCCGGCAAGACCATACTCAATCCCAAGAAGGACGAGCGGCGCCCGCTCGATGAAGAAGGAGCCCTCCAAGCCCGGTATGTTGGCCGCCTGCTGGCAAACCTTGATATGCAGGTAGACCAGATCGTCAGCAGCCCTCTCACGCGAGCAAGGCAAACAGCCTCATTAGTCGCAAACGAGCTGGCATTCGAATCAGCCGTGCAAATGGATGACGCGCTGCGTCCAGACGCCGAATTCGGGCAGTTCCAGAACATGCTGGCGCGCTACAAAAAATATGACGCGATCATGGTGGTCGGTCACAATCCCAGCTTGACTGAGTTCCTGAGCAAGTCCATCTCGGGCGGAACCGGCGCGCAAATTGACTTCAAAAAAGGCGCAGTGGCCAAACTGGAGATGAACGGGCGCACCGGCACGCTGCAGTGGCTGGTCACGGCAAAGATTGCGCGCACACTTCAGACCAGCTTGAAGGCCAGTTCACGGCCCAAGACTTCACGAAAGTAAGCGCGCTCTTTTTCTCCTGCCCACAATTCCAGGTCCGCCCCGCCACGGCCCGCTTTCACCGCAAGGCTGACTTCGCCACCGCGGGCGATAACGCGAATGGATTCCACGGCGGAACGGCGCCCCTGATTCAAGGCCCGCGCTACGCGCAGAATGGCCGTGGATTTGATCACGTCTGACCTGATCTGCGCCGGCAGCAGCTTGATCAGCCGGTCGCGCAAATGCGGTTTGGAATTGCCCTGGAAGCGCGCTACCGTGGCAATGATTTTTCTCTGCAAGGGAGTAAAGCCGAACAGCTCAGAGCGGGAGATCACGTAATATGCATGCCGGTGCAGGCCCACGGGATTGATGTACATTCCCACCTCGTACAGCATGGCCGCGGCCGCAATCCACGCGCGACAATCCTTGCTCAAGCCATGGACACGCCTGGTCTGATCAAAGAGAGCGAGCGCCAGCTTGCGCACCTGCTCCGCGTTTTCCAGGTCCACGCCGTAACGCCGGCAGGTATTCAACAGCACGTCCTGCCGGTCGGCCTCCAATTGCCGGTGAGAGCGCGTGTGTTGGTCGTACTCAGCGGCCATTTGCGCCAGAATCCCGTCACGCAATCCCAGCGGCGAGTATCGAAATCCCTTCAGTCCGCAAGCATGAAGCACGTGTGCGTAAACCGCGGCGCCGGCCACAATGATTTGCGCACGCTTGGGATTGATGCCTTTGATGGCTGCCCGCTGCCGGTCCGTCAACCTTGCTAACCGGTTGGCCAGCTTCGCGGCAACGGCTTGTGTCACGGCGCCGCTTCGGCTCAGGCGCAACGACTGTGCCGCACCCGCCAGCGCCGCGGCCGTCCCGGAAGTGGCAATCACAACGCGCACGTCGGCGCGGGCAATCTTCCGGGAAGCGTGCGCCGCCTCCTGCACAATAAAACCATGCAGACGCTTTAGCTCGGCCTTGTTCGGCGGATCATGACGGACGAACTCCTGGGTCAGGCGCACTGCGCCAAGAGGAAGCGTAACAATCTCCTTGATATGTCCCTTTTCAGAGAGCGTGAGTTCGCAACTGCCTCCTCCCAGATCGATTAAGAGAAGCTTTGGCGGCGGCGCGCGCAGACTGGAAACCACAGCCAGGTGGATCAGCCGGCCTTCTTCAAGTCCAGTGATGATCTCAAGGTTCCAGCCGGTGACCGTCTTCACCCACTCGGCAAAGAGCCGCGCATTGTTGGTGTCACGCAGGGCGCTGGTGCCGATGACACGCGTGCGCTCCACCGCGTAGCTCTGCACGGCGCGATGAAAACGGCGCAAGACTTTAAGTGTCTGCGCCATGGCCTGGGGATCGATGTTGCCATCGCGGAAGACGCTTTCTCCAAGACGGGTGACTTCGCGGTCCTGGTGGAGCGCCACCAGACGCCCGCGGCGCAGTTCAGCAATACTGAGGCGAACCGAGTTGGAGCCGATATCGACCGCGGCAAAAACGGGCATTCTCTATCAGGCGTACCGGGCGAGGGCCCGGGCAGGCTGGACCGGCCGCGGCGGCTTCCTGGTGGGCGCCAACGCCAGGAATACCTTACCTACGGCTGAAATTGCGGCCGAATGCCTCGCAGCAAGAAGAGCGCGCACTTCCCGCAGCAAGGCGCAGTTCACGCGATCGGAAAACCGTTTTTCGGCCGTGCTGGTCAATTCCTGCCAGTCATGCCACTCGCCTACCGCGTCTTGCACCGTCTTCAATTCACGAATGAAGTTTTTCTGTTCGGCCGATTCTTCCGCCAGCTCGGCCACGTAGCGGATTCGCTTCAGGAGAACACGCGCATCATGCAGGCGCTTGAGCCCGTACGCCTGATGTGAAGAAAAAGCATTGGACATCTTCGCCAGTTGCGCCCTTGCTTCTTCGAGCGGCGCCAGCGGCCGTTGCGCCGGCTCAGTCCCCGCTCTTTCCGCAATGCGGCTCATTCGGGCGAAGAACTTCGATTCTTGCAGTTTCCTCACGGCCGACCCCAGACGCCTTGCCTGCCGGTCTCTCTTCTTTCCCAGCAGAGCTGCCAGGGTTTCCTGGTCTCGCACCGTAGATCCATTTGCCAGCGCGCCCAACAGACCCGTTTGGACATCAAGATCGCGGACCTTCCCCGCTCTCTTGCGCAGGTCTGCCAGCTTTTCCAGGCTTCGTTCCAGCTTCTTGTCCAGATCGGGATTGGCGTAGCTGACCAGGCTCTCAATACGGCGAATGGTAGTGCGCAGGCGATGGACGCTCTTGGGCGCAACTTCGCCCTTGGCCAGTATGGAAACGGTGGCCGAGAGGTCTCCGGTTAGACCTCGCATTCGCTTTTCCAGTAGGGTCATGAAAGAGGGCACAGACTACGCAAATACTAGCCACTATTTTAGATGACTATTTTCGTTCAAAATGCACCGTCTATTGTGCACCTGTGGAAAACATTTACGGCCTTTAGTTTCTTGTGATTAGATCGCATTTGGAGCACGTTTTACATTCCCCCAGCAGGGAAATCCGTGGTCTAATAGGTTCGGTAGGTCAGGCGATGGAGTTCGCCTTTAACCGCCCGCTGACGGCTGATGACTCCTACGAACGTCTAACTTTGGAGCCATCGGCATGCGATCTCTGATTGAGTGGAAGCCCTATCTCTGGATCTCCCTGGGCGGTATTCTCGGCGCCAATTTACGCTATTTCCTGAGCCGTATTATTACCCGCTTCAGTGATGCGGCCTTTCCCTATGGCACTTTGCTGATCAACATTACCGGCAGCCTGGTGCTTGGGTTCTTTCTGGTCTGGACCACGGAACGCGTATTCGCTGATCCGCGGTGGCGTTTGCTGGTGGCCATCGGCTTCTGCGGCTCGTACACAACGTTTTCGAGTTACGCGTATGAAACCATGTCGTACTTTGAGCAGGGTAACTGGAGTTTGTTTGCCGCCAATATCCTGGCCAACAATGTGCTTTGTCTCGCTGCCATTCTGGTGGGCGCAATGATCGCCCGTGCAATTTAGCGGCGATGGTGGGGTGTGTAGAATTTTTAAAGAAGGAAGCGCAGCGCATCTGTGATGAACCAGCCCCGCATTGCCGTCCAGGTATCGATCTACCTGAGTGAAGCCGACCAGTGGCATCACAAACCGCTCCACCTGGAACTGCTTAAATTTCTGCGTGAGCAGGAGATAGCGGGCGCCACCGTTCTGCACGCTGTCGCCGGCTTCACGGGCCGTGGCAGGGTGAAGACCGCAACACTGGTGGACGCAGGCGG
Source organism: Terriglobia bacterium (assembly GCA_041493865.1). Classification (GTDB taxonomy): domain Bacteria; phylum Acidobacteriota; class Terriglobia; order Terriglobales; family Acidobacteriaceae; genus Angelobacter. Next base: position 1,896 of record JBGPZS010000052.1, on the reverse strand, counting down.
CAAGCTTCCCCTGGTGCTCACGTTTGTGGATATGGCTGACCACATTGACCGCGTACTGCCGAAAGTGAAAGAGATGGTGGGCCACCGGTTGGTCGTCCGGGAGAATGTGACGATTGAAGCGGGAGACTTTGAATGAGCGCGAAACCGCTCTTTAGTCAAACGCCGATGGCTGAGCGCTGACTACGTCTTTCCCTGTCTTCATCGCACGCTCAATCGCCTGTTGCAGCTCTTCGCGGTTGATGGGCTTGGCCAGGTAATCGTCCATGCCTGCTTCCAGGCAGCTTTCGCGGTCGCCCTTCATGGCATGGGCCGTCATGGCAATCACCGGCAGATGTTCCTGCCCGCCTTGTTCCCTTCTTCTGATTTCCCGGGTGGCGGCAAAACCGTCCATTTCCGGCATCTGCACGTCCATCAGCACCAGATCAAATTTTTCAGACTGGATGGAATTCAGAGCCTCTAGCCCGGTTTGCGCCACCACCACCTGATGGCCGATCTTCTCCAGCATGCGGACAGCGAGCCGCTGGTTCACCAGGTTGTCTTCAGCCAAGAGTACGCGGAATTGGCTGGAAGGCAGTTTCTCGTCCTGATGCGGACGTTGCGCTTCGTACTCGACTGGCGAGACCGTTTGCCGGATTACCGCCAGCAATTCGCACAGCCGCACCGGCTTGATGAGATGTGCGGTGATTCCCAACTGGCTGCAGCGCCGTACGGAAGAATAGTAGTCATCCGAGGTCAGCATCATCACGGTTGCAGCCGCAAGCTCGGGTGAGCGTCTCATTTCCCGGACCAGGTCAAACCCATCCGTGCCGGGCATGCGGCCATCCGCCATCACCAACTGGTAGGGTCTTCCCTGCCGCGCGGCTTCATGAAGTTCGCGCAGGGCTTCAGAAGCTGACGCGGCGCCGCCAGCTTTAAGTCCCCAGGTCTTCAGCGCCTCTTCCAGAATCATCCGATTGCCGGCATTATCGTCCACGACGAGCACGCCAACGCCCGCAAGATCAGGCTGGACCGTTTCTGCAGGCTCCATACCGTGGGCCGCAACCTGCAACCTGGCCGTGAAATAAAACGTTGATCCCTGGCCCGGGTTGCTGTCCACCCAGATCCTTCCTCCCATCAGTTCAACAATGCGCGAAGAGATGGCCAAACCCAGCCCGGTCCCGCCGTATTTGCGTGTGGTAGACGCATCTGCCTGCGAAAACGCCTCAAAGATGAGCTGCCGCTTTTCCGCAGGGATACCTATACCCGTATCGGAAACGGCAAAACGCAACTGGACTTCAGCCGGCGTGCTCTCTTCTGTCACGACGCGCAATATCACTTCGCCCTTCTCGGTGAACTTAATGGCGTTTCCAACAAGGTTGATGAGGACCTGCTTGATCCGGTGCGCATCTCCCATCAGAAACTGGGGAATGTCGGGGTCGACCTGGTACGCCAGTTCCAGGCCTTTCTGGTGGGCACGCAACGCCATGGTGCGCGTCGACTCGGCAACGGTCTCGGTCAAGTCGAACTCGCGCACATCAAATGCCAGTTTTCCCGCCTCGATTTTGGAGAAATCCAGAATGTCGTTGATTACGACCATGAGCGTATTGGCTGAGTCCTGGGCCATGGTCACGAGCTGTTTCTGGTCAGCCGTGAGTTCGCTCTGGTCGACCAGGTCCAGCATTCCCGTGACGCCATTCAGCGGCGTGCGGATTTCATGGCTCATGTTGGCCAGGAAGTCACTCTTGGCTCGGGTGGCCGCTTCCGCCTGCTCTTTGGCAGCCTGTAATTCGCGGGTGCGGCTCCCTACCAGGACCACCAGTTCCCGCTCTTTCATGCGGACCTGGCGAATGCGCAAGAGGTAGACGCCTATGGGCGATAGCACCAGAACCAGCGCGCACAGCGAGTAAAACCAATTGG
>JBGPZS010000062.1:0-12254 GCA_041493865.1 Terriglobia bacterium | reverse complement strand
GGCGTGGACATGATCCTGGTGGGCGATTCACTGGCCCAGGTGGTGCTGGGCTATGAAAACACCCTGCCCGTCACCATGGAAGAAATGTTGCACCACACTCGGGCGGTGAGGCGCGCGGTGAAGTCAGCCATGGTGATTGCCGACATGCCCTTTGGCGCCTATCACGAAGACGAAAAAGACGGCGTGCACAACGCGCTGCGCTTTGTGAAGGAGTCGGGCGCGGAGGCGGTGAAACTGGAAGGCGGCGCCCAGCGCGTGGGCCTGGTCAAACGCGTGCTTGATGCCGAGGTGCCGGTGATGGGGCACATCGGGTTGACGCCGCAGTCGCTGCACAAGATGGGCGGCTACAAGGTGCAAGGCAAAGATTTTTCCGGCATTGAGCGGCTGCTGAAAGACGCCGTGGCGCTGGACAAGGCCGGCGTATTTTCGATTGTGCTGGAGGGCGTTCCGCGGGAAGTTGCGGCGATGATCACGCGTGAAGTCAGCGCGCCCACGATTGGCATTGGCGCCGGCCCGGATTGCGATGGCCAGGTGCTGGTCTTCCATGACATTGTGAACCTGACGTTTGCCGAGCCGGCCAAGTTCGTTCGTCGCTATGGCGATGCCGCGGCGCTGATCACGCGCGCCGTCGAGCAGTTCAAGGCCGACGTGGAGACGGGCAGCTATCCCTCCGACGCGGAGTCATACCATCTGCCGAAAGAGACCAAGGCGGAGTTGGAAGCGATCCTGCGGCGGAAAGAAATGAAGGCGTACAGCAGGTAGCTGATAGCACTTAGCCATTAGCTTTTAGCTTTGTAAATAAGGCGCGAGCTTTTCCGCCCTCGCGTGCGTCTGCGAAATCTATTTGCAAACGTGGAATGCGTTAAGTCAATTGCTGTTGGCCATCTGCTTAGTGCCAGATGCTAAAGGCTAATTGCTAACGGCTGTTTTTCTTCCCCATGCTCATTCTCACTTCCGCCGCAGAGGTCACTGCCGTAAGCAAAGAAGCGCACCGTGCGGTCAAGCGCGTGGGCTTTGTTCCCACCATGGGCGCGTTGCATGAAGGGCATCTTTCCCTGGTGCGCACCGCGCGCGCGCAGTCTGATGTGGTGATCGCGTCAGTCTTTGTTAATCCCAGGCAGTTCGGGCCGAGCGAAGACTTCTCCAGATATCCCAGGGACGCGGAGAAAGATGCAGCCATGCTGGCGGCGGAAAAGACCGACTATCTCTTTCTGCCGTCGGTGGAGGAGATGTACCCGCCGGGAGCGACCTCATGGGTGAGCGTGGAAAGCTTGAGTGAAAAGCTGGACGGCCGTTCGCGGCCCGGACACTTTCACGGCGTGACCACAGTAGTGGCCAAGCTGTTCAACATCGTGCAACCGGACCTTGCATTCTTTGGGCAGAAAGACGCGGCCCAAGTGGCGATCGTGAACAAGATGGTGAGCGATCTGAACTTCGATGTGCGGATCGTGGTCTGCCCGATCATACGCGAGGCCGACGGGCTGGCCATGAGCTCGCGCAATGCTTATCTCAATCAGGAACTGCGCAAGCAGGCGCTGGTGTTGTATCGATCGCTGATGCGCGTGCAGACGCTGGCCGACCGCGGAGAGAGCAACGCTGGCCGGTTAAAAGTCGCCGGCGAACAGGTGATAGCGGAAGAGCCCGCGGCCAGGCTGGATTATTTTGAGATCGTCAATCGTGACACGCTGGAGCCTGTTTCCGATGTCTCCGGCGGGGCCCTGGTGGCGGTTGCGGCGTATGTAGGCAGCACGCGGCTGATTGACAACATTGTGGTCCAGGGAAAGGCCGCCTCATGATCAGCACTCAACAAGAATCCCTGACAACACCGCACTCTGCACGCGCATCTTTCTTAAATAACAACACGACAAATTTCCCGGGTTGCGTTCAGAGCGAGAGATGGGTCGGGGCTTTCAGTATGTCTTCCACGAAACACTATCTCTCTTGCTTGTTACTGCTTGTTCTACTGTTGGGACTGGGAGGCTGTGGCAGCGTCTCCGTCAATGGAGCGATTACACCTACGCCCACACCAACTCCTTCGCCCACCCCGGGAACGCCAACGCCCACACCTACCGCTACCCCAACTCCAACCCCAGTCACCGTCAGCCGATTTGTCTTTGGCGTCATCGACTTCGAAGCGGACGGATTTTTCGCCGGCAAGATCAACAGCGCCACCGGCCAGGTCACAACCGTATCGAGTACGCCCACGGCGAATCCTCTGGGACAGAACATCGTATTTCAGCTCCTGGCTGATCCTAAGGGACGTTTTCTTTACGCTCTGGATATCGGCGCCAGCTCGTTCGGCATACAGTTTGGCCAGATCGGAATCAGTGCCTTTCAGATCAACCAGAGCAGCGGATCGCTGACTCCGTCGCCGGTACAGATCTTCTTCCCAGTGCAGCGCTTCGGCTTGATGGCCATTGAGGGCACCGGAAGATTCCTATATCAGCCCGACGGGAGCGGGGTTGATATCTACAGCATCAATCAATCCACGGGACAACTGACTTTGATGCCCGCCAGCATACCTGCGCCGGCTGTGGGTAACTTCTCCGCAGCCAGTAGCGATGGAAAGTTCCTCTTCAATGAAGGCAACGGCCTGGTGGAAGCGTATGGAATCAACGCAGCGAACGGGCAACTCGCCACCGCTACCACTCCCATGGCGACTGGCGGCTCCGGCGGCCCCATTGCGGTAAGCGCGGACAACCGCTTCCTTTATGTGGCCAACTCCGTCCAGGGAACGGTCGCGGTGTTTTCTATTGGATCGAATGGAGCGCTTGCTCTCATGGCGGGAGCGCCGTTTGTCACGGACGCGGAGGCAACCGGAATGTCGCTTTCACCCGACGGAAGGTTTCTCTATGTCACCTTCCAAAACAACCTGGAGAGTCACGTGCAAGGGTTTGCGGTAAATCCCGCGGCCGGCACGTTTACGGCGATTGCGGGAGCGGCTGTTGCCAACGCTACCAGCATCAACGTGGACGGCTCAGGCAAGTTCGCTTATATCTCGCAGGCGCAGCTTGTTACCTTCAGGATTGATCCTGTCACCGGAGCGCTGACGATGGCTTCACAGTCGCCGCAGCCGGTCAGCGATATTCCCAATGACATAGTGCTCTCGCCATGATGAGAAATGCCTCTGTATCATTCCGAGCAACCAAGACCATGACTGAAGTTTTTCTGTGCAACTTCAATTGCTTCTGCAACCGTGATCGTGTAGTAGCCTGCCTGGCCTGCGTCCCATGCGGAACGCCATTCCGTGTATCCATTTTTGAAATCAGGAACCGGGCCGATGCTAACCGTCTTGATGGTACTCAGATCCAGGGCTTCCCTGGAGAATGGCATATGCTCAAAGGATTCCGGTTCCGGCCCCCCGCGGCAGTTCCTTAAGTGGATGCGATCGACTCGTATGTGGACGATGCGCTTTTTGTCGACGCCTTCTTCAACACGCAGTATGGTAAGCGTTGATCCTTGTTCGTCCGTACGGGTTTTGTAACTCCATACCTGGCCAGGTTTGTACTTCTCATCGCTTACAGTCTTGAGGTTGCCTTTTGCTGCTCCAATAGCCGTGAGCACAAGAACCAGCACGCCTAGTCGTGTCCACCGATCCATTCTGCCTCCAAGGATGGATGTTTATATCACGACCTTGGTGGAGACGAAACGATTGCCGGCAATCACGTACCGCAGCGGCATCTCTGCCGATTTCGTGATTCCGATCCGCGGTGTAAGGGCGATTTCGCCGGCACGGAACCCGTCATTCATCACCTGAAGGTCAGATGCGGGCGAAACCATGTCTTTTTCATTGTCGCGTGGGCGAGTAATGCCCAGCGCTGCGCAGAGCCGTCCAGGACCGCTCGCCAGCTTGCGCAGATCGCGTACCGCTGTTGGATCAAGGTCGCCCAGGCCGCGTGCCTTTGCCATTTCGCGAACGCCCGCGACCGGCTCCAACGCCCGAATCAGCACGCAGCCCGCTTCTCCCTTTGGCAGGCAAGAGATATTCAGGCAGTAATGCACGCCATAGATAAAGTAAACATAGGCGTGACCAGGATCGCCCCAAAGCACGGCGTTGCGTGCGGTGTGTCCGGCGGCGGCGTGAGCGGCCAGATCGCCCGCGCCGAGGTAAGCTTCCACCTCAACCACGCGACCCGCAATCGTCTTGCGGCCTTCTTTGCGGACAACGACCTTACCCAGCAGTTCGCGCGCGACAAGACGCGGATCGCGATTAAAAAACGCCCGGCGCAGCAGCTTGGCATCAGGAATCATACGGGCCGCGATTGCACGTGGGCGAAGCGCTCTTTCAGCCGCAGAAACGGGCTCTCCAGCCAGCGATAGGAAGCGGCCGCCAGCAAGATTGTGAGCGCCAGCCCGGCCGCCGATTGCGCCATGACTGTGCGCGGCGTAGAGGCGCGTATCAAACGGGCGGCGCAGAAATGTGCGAACTCATGCAGCACATACAAGCCGTAAGAAATCTTTCCCAGATAGAGTAGCAACCTGGTTCGCAGAAAGGCATGTTGCGAGCCGAGGGCGGAAAGCAGGATGGCAACGCTTGCCAGCGCGGTCAGCGGATGCCCCAGCGCCAGCCTCCACGTGCTTACCTTCGGTGGGTTGCTGGAAACACTGAGCGCGTACATCGCAATCCAAGTCGCAACGCCTCCGCAGAGAAATGTGATGCGCTGCCGCCGGGAAAACTGAGGGAGCTTGTGGCCAAACAGCGCGATCAGTATCCCGAGCGCGATCGGGTCGAGCCGTGTGAACGTGTTGTATTCCATGGCGTCGATCGGCGCGGCGGAGACCGCCAGCCAAACCCGCCAAGCATTGGCAATAAGCAACAAGCCAACCGCGATTGTCGCCATTGTCTGGGCTGTCGCTTTGCGCAGCGCCAGCGGCCACGCCAGGTAAAACTGCTCTTCAATCGACACGGTCCAGAGCGGAATGGCAAACGAAGCAGGCAGGCCATGAAAAACGTAGACCCAGTTGCCCGCAAGCAGGCAGTAGCCGATCACATAGCGCAGCGGCAACTGCTGTTGCGGAATCACCATGGCCATGGCCGCGGCAAAGGCCACAAACGCCAGATAGAGCGGCCAGATGCGCAGAATGCGTCGAACATAGAAGCCACGCAGGTCCAGAGCTCCCGTGGCGGCGCGCTCACGCAGCAAGAGGCTGGTGATCAGGTAGGCGCTCAGCGCGAAGAACAAATCCACGCCGTATGCGCCGGCCCCGAAGGTGGCGATGAGCAGATTGCTCAGCCACAGCGGAATACCCGCCGCATTGTAAAAGTCCATGGTGCGCGGCGCGGCATGAAAGATGAATACACCAAGAAAAGCAAAGAATCTCAGCGCGTCCAGCTCTGGCTGATAAAACCGCTCCCTATGTGCCTCTGTTGCCGTCCCCGAAGGTGGCATCGCTACAGCCGTTGTCATGTCACTTCTTCTGCGCCTTGGCGGAGCCGCGTCCTGGACCTGCCGCGGAACTCGCCGCCGGTCGCGCTTTCATCGCCACCCACTCATCGACATTACGCTGCAGGATGTCCAGCGGCACCGGCCCGGAGCCCAGCACAACGTCATGGAATTCCCTGAGGTCGAATTTCGCGCCCAGCTTCTCTCGCGCAAGCGCGCGTAGTTCTTTGATCTTCAGCTCACCAGTCTTGTAAGCCAGCGCCTGTCCCGGCCAGGCAATGTAACGGTCAATCTCATTGGTGATGTCCAGTTCGTGCTTGGGGCAGTTCTCCATGAAGTAGCGGATGGCCTGTTCGCGTGTCCAGTGTTTCACGTGGATTCCGGTATCCACCACCAGCCGAACCGCGCGCCACATCTCATAGCTGAGCTGGCCGAACTTGGAATAGGGATCGCTGTAAAGGCCCATGTCGTCGCCTAGAGACTCGGCATAAAGCCCCCAGCCTTCGACATAGACCGTGTATTCACCATAGCGGCGAAATTTGGGCATTTCTCCCAATTCGTGGGCCCGGGCGATCTGAAGATGGTGTCCCGGCACCGATTCGTGCAGCGAAAGCGCCATCATTTCCCACTTGGGCCGGGCATCAGGTTTATAAAGGTTAACAAAATAGGTACCGGCGCGCGATCCATCAGCAGCGCCCTGGCGGTAATAGGCTGCGGTCGTGTCCGGCGCGAACGCCGCAGGGATGGCTTCCACACCGTAAGGCTCGCGCGGCAACGTGCGAAACACCTTCACCAGGTTGGGATCGATTGTCTTGGCCAGGGCCTTGTAGGCCTGGAAGAGCTCTTCCGGCGTTTTGTAGAAGAACTGCGGGTCGGTGCGCAGGAAATTGAAGAACTCCGCACGCGAACCCTTGAATCCGGTCTGCTGCATGATTCGGTCCATCTCGCCGTTGATGCGCGTCACTTCGCGCAGCCCCGTCTGATGCACGTCTTCAGGAGTCATATTGGTGGTTGTGTAGTGGCGGACAAAGTAGGCATAGAGCGGGCCGCCTTGCGGGAGCTGCCAGGCGCCAACCTGGTCGTAACAGGCGGGCAGGTATTCGCTCACGAAGAACTGCTTGAACCTGGTGAATGCCGGCACAACCTGCTGCTCCACGGCCTGGCGGGCCTGCTGCTGGAGGCGTTGCTGATCGGCTGGACTGATCTCTTTAGGGAAGCGCGTGAATGGCTTGTAGAAGCCGCTCTGTGTCGGATCACTGACGATCTGCTTGTCAATCTGAGCGGGGATGCGCTCCATAATGACCCTGGGATGGACCATCCGCTCGCGTATCCCTTGGCGCAACAGGGCCATCACCTGGTCCAGGTGTGCTGGAAGAGCACGCATGCGGGCCAGCCAGTCTTCATAGTCCTTGAGAGTCTCAAAGCGAAGGGAGCTGCCCAGGTCATCGATGGTTTGCGGCCCTTCACGCTGGTTGAAGCTCATCAGGAACCAGTGGAACTTGTATTGCTCCAGGCGATCGAGATAGCGCTTCTCAAAAAGGTCATAGTTGAGCTGGTCAGTCTTGCTCAAGCCGTTGCGATCGATCTTTGCCAGCTGCGCCAGCACCGCCCGATTGTGGTGGTCGCGGCGCCCGTAGGCCTCCAGGCTCTTGTCCGTCCAGCGATCGTTCCAGCGGCGGTCGCCCAATTCTGATGCATCTTCCGGCCGCTCTTGCATGTCATAGTCCCACGCGGCGGCGAACAGGTCGTGCAGGGGTTTAGAGCCCTCCGGGCGTGGACCAGCCTGCACACGGCTGACAAGAGCAAGAAGCAAAAGCACGAAAGGCCAGGATCGCATTAGTTCCTCCGTTCCAGCGGAAAGTGTATAGCAGAATGCGTTCGGCATTAAAATCGTCCCACCAAACCGCAGTTCTGCAAGCCAGGGCATGGACGGTTCTGGCCATTGTTTTTGGAGGGAGCGTATGAGGATTCACGGATCCATGTTTCGCAGATCTATATTCCACAGATCGATGATGCTGGCAATGCTGTTCGCCAGTTCGGCGCTGGCCGGTGCCGTAACCATTCCCGCAGGCAGCCGTGCGACTGTCCGGCTCAATACATCACTGAGTTCGGCCACTGCCCATAAAGAACAGCCCTGGAGCGGGACTTTAACCAGCGACATCGTCGCCGAGGGTAAGACCCTGGCGAAGGCTGGCGATCCTGTAAAGGGAAAGGTCACTTACGTAGTTTCCAGCGGGCGCCTGCACAAACCGGGTGAACTCTCCCTGCGTCTCGTATCAATCAATGGCCAGAGGGTTTACAGCTCACGCGTCAGCCGCAAAGGCAAGAGCCACACCAAGAGCAACGCCACCAAGATCGGCGGCGGAGCTGCCGCAGGTACCCTGATTGGAGCGCTGGCTGGAGGCGGTAAAGGCGCTGCTATTGGCGCTGGAGCGGGCGCTGCTGCCGGAACCGGAGTTGCCGCCGCCACGGGCAAACAGGAAGTCTCAATCCCCGCGGAGAGCGTTTTGACCTTCACGATCACCGGTTCGAAGTAACCCAGAATTTCCCCAGTGAAGAAATCCCATCTTTTCCCGCATTCTCGGTAGAAAAGATAGGGGGGGACAATTCCAACAATCGCAGGCAATGGAGGAAAGTTCCAGATTTTCTTCCTCCTTTGCGCTCTTCGCGACTTTCAAGCAACGGCTCTCTCGGCGCAACCCACATGCGATGAACTCCCAGGTGCGCTCGGTGCCACTAAAGCTGGATCAATTTGCTAATTGCCACAGATGGTGGGCTGACCAGCATAATTGCAACACATGTACCCGTTATTGTTGTATAAAGTTTTTCCGGCGAAGAAGTCGCTGGGACAGCTTGGGACCAAATGCGTATCAAATGTAGCGGCTCGTGATTGGCCGTTCATCGTCTTGCAGCTAGCACTGATAATACAGGTGTTGGAGTCAAGGGCTACACCGGTGCACGTTTGATAGAACGAGTACTGCGTGGTCTTCGGCGGCAGCTGACAAACGCCCCATTGGGCAACGGCGCTTTTAGATTTACTCTTCTTGGCCGCTTTTTTGGACGGAGCGACCGGAGCACCGTTTTTTTGTGGGCCGGAGGGGGCCGTTTTAGATTGGTCTGTCGTGCCCGTTTGCGATTGGCCAGCAGCCGGCGTTTTAGGCTGATCACTTTTTTGCGCCAGCAAACCTGCTATCGATAAACCTCCCACCAAAACTGCAACTATCAGGTATTTCATCTCTTCTCCTCCAGTCTTATCAGGAACGCCGGATTATATACAAGGATGCCAGGCTTGGAAGAAAATAGATTCTCGCACTTGAACACCTTCGGCAGCATTTCTTTCTCCCGATTCTCTCCTTTGCGTGCATTGCGCGCTTTGCGGTCAAACTTCTTCACTGACTGCGGACCTCTGACCGCTACTTCAGCGCAGCAATCGCGGCGCCCGCATGCTCGTCCGGCTTCAGGCCGGTGAGCACGGCAGAAATCTTTCCTTCCGGGCTGATTACGAACGTGGTCCGTTCGATCCCCATGTATTTCCGGCCGTACATGCTTTTTTCCTTGAGCACGCCGAATTTGATGGCGACAGCCTTGTCTTCATCCGCCAGCAGCGAGTAGGGAAGGTCGTTTTTCTCTTTGAATTTCTTCTGGGCGGATGGCTTGTCGGCGGAAATGCCGAACACTTGAGCGCCTGCCCGCTGGATTTTCTGGAATGCGTCGCGGAACCCGCACGCCTCAATCGTTCAACCCGGCGTGTTGGCTTTGGGGTAAAAGAACAGGACCACGTTCTTCCCGCGATAGTCCTTCAGCGCGATTGTTTTGCCTTCTTCATTGGCAAGAGAGAACTCCGGGGCTTTATCATTAACTTCCATGGGTTTTCCGTGTTTATAACGTCAATGAATTTATATAGCAGAAGAACGTTCCTGGCCAGCATGGCCCTTGTGCTGGTGTGTGCCGCTGCTCTGGCCGGTGCCACGGCGCAACGGCGTAAAGTCCACCAACTGCGCGCTACGTCCGTGCTTGAAGTCACCACCGATTCAGCCGGTATCGTTTCCACGCGGGTCATTCCCGTTACCATTCTGGATGAAGGCCGGTTCCATGACGCCAGCATTTACAAAGCTACGCCGCGGCCCATGGCCCTCGAAACCGGCATCGTTTATGAAGGGCAGACGGCGGGTACCCCTGCGGGCTACGCGACCATCCTGAGCAGCACCAACAACAATGGCTGGACGGCCCTGGGCAAATGGCAGCCCATGGGCGCCGTAAAGAAGCCGCAAACGCCATCACCGGTCGCCTCCACCGACGAGCGCCCGACCCTGCATCGTGGTGACAACAGCGCATCGGCTAATGCCTCCAGCACTCCAGCGTCCAATGCCGGGCAGGCTTCAGCCGGCAACACTCCGGCAAGCCCATCTGAAGATCCGGACCGCCCGACGCTGAAACGTCGTACCCCGGAAAAGCAAGAGCCGCAGCAACCGCCAACGCCAAAACCAACTCCACCCGAAGGCGCTGTCCCTGCGACGAAGGTCCCAGTCTTCACTCCCGGAACAAAGACATTTGTGGGCGTCTCCGATACGGAGCCGGTGGACACGCGATCGTATGAATTCAAATGGAAGGCGGGCGAAGAGCCGGAAATGGAAGCCAGGATGCGCAAGCTTGCCCTGGCCCAGCTTCCACGGGAGAACGCGCAGCTCACCCCCAACTCGCTCAAGAACGTCGTCATGCGTTCTTTTGACCTGGACATGAGCAATGACGCCGTCATCGTGCTGAGCGCGGAGGTTCCCGGCAGCTATCTGGCGCCCGGTGCCAAGAGTGCGCCGGGAAAATTTATCTCGCGTTACGTTACCGTGATCGCGCGCGTGGACTTTGAAGGTGTGCCGCAAAAACTTTCGGCCAGCGTTACCGATTCTTCGCGCCTGGACGTGGCGCCGCGGCTGGAGCTGATCGATGCCGTGGACGTTGATGGCGACGGCCCCGCCGAATTGCTTTTCCGCGAATATAGCTTCGACCAGAAAGGCTTCATCATCTATGGCGTCGGGCGCAATACCGTAACGAAAGTGTTTGAGGGCGCCACTTCGCAGCTGAAATAAGTTTTTGGATTCCGCCAGAAACAAGAAAGGACGGCCCATATACCCTTGGGCCGTCCGTTGACGAGCGCCGCCTTGTCAGACCGTGATTTGGTCGGGCCTACGGCGTTGCTGGCACGTTGCGCAGGTTATCCAGGAAGGTGTGCGGCGGAGTTGCGCTTCCGTCCGCCCCCACTGCCGGGAGATTGCCCAGGTTGGGCACGAAGAGCTGCGGATGATCAAACGGCTTCTTCTGATAGCGGACGCGTTCGTCGGTCATGGCTTTCAACAAAGCCACTAGACCATCCTTTTCGTCGTCGGTCAGACCCAAACCTTCAATGTCCGGGTCAAGGTTGTCGTGGTTGAAGGCGGCGAAGTTGCCGCCGCGATCGTAGAAATTCACCACGTCCAGCAGGTTTAAGTCACCGCCATTGTGGAAGTAAGGCGCGGTCAGCTCCACATTGCGCAACCCGGGCGTCTTGAATGCTCCGTCTACGGCGACTCTTTCGTTCGGCTGGAGAAGGTTGAACGGGATTCCCTCTTCCGGACGGGCCTCGATCAGTGGGGCTCCAGTGCAGCCGGTGAACGTCACCCCGGTGACCACCTCCGTACCAAAGTCGCACTGATTAGGTTGCTGGAAGAATCGTGACATGGAGAGAGGCAGGTTCTTTGGACCAATAGTGGCCCCCAATCCAATGTCGTCGCAGTTTCCGTCAATATTGCCTGCGCAACGGGTAACCGCCGTGTTGTAGAAGCCGTTATCGTAGACGGCAACCTGGTCATCGCCCATGAGCATGCGCTCCAGCTTTTCATCGCGCACGTTCTGCACGGAAGCGTTCGTGGTTTCCGGACCTCCGTGGCAGGAGATGCATTTGCCTTTGCCCTGAAACACCTGGAGACCAAGTTTCTCCCGGTCACCCCAGGCGCCGGAGCCGTTGGCATCAGCCGTCTGGGTGAAGGTCGTCGGGTCGCCAGAGTCAAAAGCGCGGTCGAAGGGCGAGTCATCGGCGCGCAAAGTGGCTTCATACATCTGGATGGCAATTCCCCAGAAAAGCGAAAAATTGAACTCCATCTGGGTGAACTGGTCAGTGGTGAGTGGCGCGGCGGTGGGTTTTGACATCTTGATCGCCACCGTGCCATCTGGGTCGTTCCCGCCAGTGAAGGTCGCGACCTGATTTGAACCCCACCATCTGTTATCAAAGGCGGCTTTGATCAGCGCCTGGTAGTTGGGGCCAATTCCGGGTTGAGGAGCGCGACTCATTGCTCCCAGGACGCTGTCCGTCGGCGCAACCAATTGGTTGGGCAGACCGTGCGGGAGAGCCAGCAGCTTTTTGCCCACTTTGGCAAAAGTGCGATTGCCAAATGACATCTCCATGTCGCTGGTTGTTGGTCCCACGGATTGTGACGCCAGGGATGCATTCAGCAGCCGGGCTGGACCCACCAGGCGAACTTTCTGCGTCGGCCCGCCACCCAGCTTGCACAGGCCCAGCGAGTCCAATCCAAACGGACCGCAGTTGATCAGCACGCGGGCAAAAGGATTGAGATCGCCGAGAGGATCTACGCCGTTGAATTCGTGGCGGGCGCGGCCGTCCCAGAAGTTGCGGAAGTTAAACACCGCATTGATCATCGTCGGTGTGTTGCGCGGTTCTACGCGACGGGCCCGCCCATTGGCGTCGAAGACCGGATCGAAGGCCGCGTTCCCCGTGTCACAGATGCTGCCCAGATTGGGCTGGTCTGTCGGGCACGGATTGGGTGTGATGTCTACAAAAGCGGAGTTGAAAACGCCTTGTGAGGACACTATGTCATTGGT